>CANHGF010000102.1 GCA_947460065.1 Comamonadaceae bacterium | reverse complement strand
TATGGCCCACAGGCTTGCAGGCAAAGTTGCCATCATCACCGGCGCGGGCTCGGGCATAGGCCGGGCCAGTGCCGAGTTGTTTGCGGCCGAGGGGGCCCAGGTGATGTGCGCCGACATTGTTACCGCCCATGTCGAGGAGACGGCCCGGCTGATCGGAGCCCAGGCCATCGCCGCGACGGTGGATGTGACGCGGCCTGCCGATATCGAGCGCATGGTGGCGCAGACCCTGGCGGCTTTCGGCCGGCTCGATGTGCTCTATGCCAATGCCGGCATCGGCGAGGCGAGCAATGCGATCGACATGACCATCGAGCAATGGGACCGCATGATCGCCGTTAACCTGACCAGCGTTTGGCTGTCGGCCAAATATGCCTTGCCGCACATGATTGCGGGCGGCGGCGGCTCCATCATCAATCAGTCCAGCACCGCGGGCCTGATCGGCATTCCTGACCTGCCGCATTACTCTGCGGCCAAGACCGGTGTGATCGGCCTGACCCGGCAGATCGCTGCCGAATACGGGCCACGCAATATCCGCTGCAATGCCATCTGCCCCAGCTCCATCCCCACGCCGCTGGTGTCTCGGGTGTGGGAGCAGCGCGCCCGTGATGCGGGCAGCACCGCCAGTTTGGCCGAGCAGCAGGCTACCGTGGCCGCGCGGCATCCCATGCGCCGCATCGGCACGCTCAGCGATTGCGCCAATCTGGCGCTTTTCCTAGCCAGTGACGAGTCTGCATGGATCAGTGGCGCGGCGGTGCCGCTCGATGGCGGCCTGACTGCCACCTGATGCAAAGGCCATGCCGTGCGACGAGCGTCTTGCGCACATAGAGCCTAAGGGCACGAGTTCCCCTCCCCGCATGATCGACAGGTTTTTTCCACAAAGGAGAGTCCCATGAGTACTGAGCATCAAGCATCCCCTCGCATCAACCGTCGCAGCGCCATCGCAGCCCTGGGCGCGCTTGGCTTGGCCGGACAGGCCGCGCAGGCCCAGAACGTCGACCCGAACTGGCAGAAAATCGTGGCCGAGGCCAAAAAAGAAGGCGCCGTCATCATTTATCACCAGGCGGTGCCCCAGGTGTTTGAACGCCTTGCCAAGGACTTCCGGACCTTGTATCCGGAGATCAAGGTCGAATACCGTCGCCAGATCTCGCCGGTGACCCACATGCAGGCCATCGAGAACGAGAAGGCCACCAAACTTGACGGCGCAGACATCACCCAATACGCCAATGCGATCTGGTATCGCGACAAGGCCCAGGAAAATTTCTTCCTCAAGCCGGCGGGTCCCGCCACCGCGGAATTTCCCAAGGACAGCCTGCTCTATGGCGTGGTGCCCGTGGTCGCGGTTATGCCTTTTGTGATGGCTTACAACACCAACCTCGTCAAGACACCGGTGACCGGCATGCGCGATCTCCTGCGCCCTGAATTGAGAGGGCGGGTCGGCAGTTCAGACCTGGTGGCCGAGACGGTGTTCGCCTTCTACGAGTGGATCGAAAAG
The DNA here is from genome assembly GCA_947460065.1 of Comamonadaceae bacterium. GTDB lineage: Bacteria > Pseudomonadota > Gammaproteobacteria > Burkholderiales > Burkholderiaceae_C > Polaromonas. The sequence goes on along the minus strand of CANHGF010000102.1, from coordinate 6,310 downwards.
ACACAGGGAGCGGACTTTTTGCCCCAGTTTGCGGCGCAAAAGCCCAAGTTGACCGTCGGCGTCCTTCCCCTGTTCCAAAGCATCGCTTCCGGAGAATTGGCCATGGCAGCCTACGGCATCCATGCGGTGGCCAATGCGCTGATCGCCCAGGGCGCACCCATGAAGGTCTTCCAGCCCAACCCGGCTTTTGCAAGCCGGGACGTGATGGCTGCGCTCGCCCACTCGCGCCGCCCGAATGCGGCGCTGGTTTTTCTCGACTACGTGATGTCCCGCCGAGGCCAGGGTGTGTGGAATGGCTCTGGCGAGACGGCCAGCGTGATTCAGGGACTGCCGGGCTCCTTGGACGCCAGGACCATGCAGCCCTGGGATGTGTTTCGCTACACGCCGGATTTCCAGCGCGACTACAAGGCCAAATTCGACAAGATGTTCAAGGCCTAAAGCGCAGGGCGCATGGGCCCTGAGGGGTGAGGACTTGGCTTCGGCCGGGTCCTATCCCTGTGCCGGTCAAGCCAGGGTGAGCTTGCCGTCGATGTAGAGCAAGGCCTTGCTGGCCTCGAAGGACACCGTGACCGGGTCACCGGGCTTGAACGAGGCGCCCTCGGCCGGGCTGCTCGCATAAAGGGTGGTGTCGCCAAAACGCAGCACCGTGTCCACCTCGCCGCCGCTGTAGAGCACCTCCTGGACCTGACCGCCACTGAGGCTCAGGTGCGAAGCCTGAGAGAGGGCCTGCGTGGGGCTGTGCAGGCGCAGCGCCTGGGGCCGCAGAAACAACTGCATCCGGTCGGCGCGGCGCTCGATGGCGGCCAGATCGCCCTGCAAGGCGCCGGCATCGCTGCTCCAGCCCCGGTCGACGCGGCGCAGTTCCAGGGCATTGCGGATGCCCAGAAAGCGGGCCACGTAGTCGGTGGCCGGCCGTTCATAGACGGCGCGGGCGCTGTCAAGCTGCTCGATGCGGCCCGCATTCATGACCGCTACCCGGGTGCCCAGGTTAAAGGCCTCGAGCTGATCATGGGTCACATAGATGCCGGTAAAGCCAAGTTCACGGTGTATGGCACGCAGATGGGTGCGCAGCTCGACCCGCAGCAAGGCGTCTAGGTTGGACAGGGGCTCATCGAGCAGCATCACCTTGGGCCGAGGTGCCAGTGCCCGCGCCAGCGCGATGCGCTGCTGCTGGCCACCGCTGAGCATGGCCGGGTAGCGCTCGGCTAAATGCCCACACTGCACCACCTCCAGCACCTCGCGGGCACGGGCCAGGCGATCGCTGGCACCCATGCGGCGCGCGCGCAGCGGGTACTCGACATTACGCTGTACCGTCATGTGCGGCCACAAGGAATAATTTTGAAACACCATGCCGATGTCGCGCAGATGGGTGGGCTGATTGAGCCCGCTGGCCGAATCGAACACCGCCCGGCCCTCCAGCACAATGCGCCCCTCCTGCGCATCCTCCAGGCCGGCAACGCAGCGCAGCAGCGTGGTCTTGCCGCAGCCGCTGGGCCCGAGCAGGACCAGCATCTCTCCGGCCTGCACATCGATGTCAACCTGATTGACAGCAACCACCTGGTCCCGACCGGGATAGCGTTTGACCAGCTTTTCAATCTTGAGTTCCTGCACGGCTCAACCCTTTTGTTGTGCGGCGTCGGTGCCGCCCATCCAGGCGGCGATGCACACCCCCAGTACGGTGACCACCACCATGATCAAGGCCAGCACCGCGACCTCCGAATAGATGCCGCCGGCCCAGACGTCGTACATCACGCTGCCGATGACCTGGGTGCGGGCCGAGCGCACCATCAGCGAGGCGCTAAATTCATGAAAGAGCAGGACAAAGGTCAGCGCGGCCGTCGCGGCGATGCCTTTTCTGCACATCGGCAGCATGACCTGGAAGAAGGAGCGCAGCGGCCCTGCGCCGCAGGCTTTGGAGGCCTCCAGAAATTCCTGGCCTGTGGCCACCAAGGTGGTGAACTGCAGCCGCGTCGAATGCCCCAGCATGAGCGTTACATAGGTCACCACCAAAACCGCCGTCGTGCCGTAGATCTGTATCGGAGGCTGGGAATACACAAACAAGAGGCCAAAACCCATGAGCGAGGCGGGCACGGCGATCGGCAGGGTCGCAAATAGGTCAATGGCCATGCGCACCGGTTTGAAGACGCGGGTCGACTGCAGCAGCGCATAGGCCATGAAAAATCCAAATGGAATCAGGATGGCAATGCCGACGACCGACACCTTCACGCTGGTCCAAACCGCATTGACCAGGGCCACATTGTTCAGCACCGATTTCCAGTGCCGCAGCGTCAACTCGGGCACAACCAGGGTGCCCGACCAGAAAGGCGAGAGCGAGACATAAATCAGGGCCATCAGCGGTAACACCGTGGTGACCAGCAGATACAACCCGATGACAACGGCGGCCCACCAGCGCGTCTGGCGGATGTTGTAGCGTGAGCGCGCGGAGACCACCACAAAGCGTTTTTGCTCGCCCAAGGCGAACTTTTGCAGCAGCACCACCACCAGCCCAAGCACCAGAATGGGAAATCCCAGGGCGGCACCCAGGCCAAAATCGACCGGGAACCGCTCGGTCAGATAAAACATTTCAGTGGTGAGCACATCGATCTTGGCCGTTCGCCCTAGCAGCAAGGGGGCGGTGAATTGGCCCAGACCGAGCAGGAACACCACCCCAGTCGCAAAAATGATGGAAGGGCGCAGCAGGGGCAAGGTGATGGTGAAAAACCGCATCGCCGCGCTGGCTCCACAGGCCGCCGCCGCAGCCTCCAACTCCTGGCCCATGTTCTTCAGGCCGGTGAAGACGAACACGTAGACGAAGGAACTCAGCAGCATGCCGGTGATGATGATGATCCAGGTCACGCTGTAGATGTTGAAAGGCCCTTCCTGCATGTCCTCCAGTCCGGGCAACAGCCGCAAGACCATGTTGAGGTAGCCCACATTGGGCGAGAGCAGAAAGATCCAGCCGGTCACCGCGGCCACGGCGGGCACGACCAGGGGCAGCAGTGGCGCCAGCTCGCCGATGCGCCGCACCGGCGCGGGCAGCATCGAGGCGCACCAGGCCAGCAAGGTACCCAGAATCACGGCCAAGGCGCTGGAGAGCACTGCAAGGACCAAGGTGGTCTGCATGGTGGTGCCGATGCGCGGCAGGGCCATCATGCGCCCGAAGGCCGAGCCCTCATCGACAAAGGCCCGGACCTGCAGTTGCAACACCGGCCACAGCACCAAGAAGCCGGCCACCAGGGCCAGCATGATCCAGGCCCACTGCGGCAGGGCCTTGCGTCTGACCCAACCGCCGGGACCCCACCAGGCCCGCGGCTGCGCAGTGCCGCTCATGGCCCGGTCCTGACCGACATCGTCAATCCCCGCTCATCCTGAGCGTGATGCACCCCCATGGCCGGCGATCAGCGGGCGCCGAACAGGGAGTTCCAGCGCGCCTCGAAGGTCTTCACACCCTCCGCGGTGACCTTGTCCCAATCGATCAGCGTCAGGTTGATCTTGGAGACATCAAGCGCACCCGGCACATTGGGCAGCGGGCTGGCGGCCTCGGCATTACCGACCACGGCCGATTGCCCCTGGACCGACATGATGAAGTCTTGCGCGACCATCGCTGCATTGGGATTCTTGGACCACCCCAGCACGGCCGAGCCGTAGGCAAACCCGTAGGCCTGGGCCGGAATCACCGTCTTCATCGGCGCCTTCTGGGCATGCAGCGCGTTATCGACCGGAATCACCGAGAACACCCCGGCAGAAATTTCTCCGGAGGCGGTCGAGTTGGCCGACGCCACCGTGCTGGGGTACATCTTGACCTTCTGCGCCGCAAACTTCTCCAGGTAACCGGGGTTGGATTCATCGAGCCACTTGTAAAACAGGGTCACCACTTCGGCGACCAGCGAGACGCCACCGACCTTGCCGGCGAGCTCCGGGCGCAAAAGATCTTGGTAGCTGGTGATCGGGGTTTTGACCAGATTGGTGTTGTAGTGCATCACCCACGGCGTGTGGGCCATCAGGGCCACCTGACCGCCACGCAGCCAAGCGTCCGGGTAGGCAGCGGCGGCTGGGCCGACCGGCGTCTTGAGGTAGCCCTTCTTGACCGCGTCACCTGCCCAGCGGATGTCGGCCGTGAGCACCAGGTCGGCGCCCACGACATTGGGCTGCTGCCGCTCCTGCTCGACCTTGGCCGTCAGCGCTGCACCGACCACGCGCACCAGTTCCATCTTGATGCCGGGGTTGGCCGCATTGAAGGCTGCGACGATGCGCTCATGCTGGGCCGGGCCCATGGTGCCGTAAACGATGACCTTGCCCTCCTTGCGGGCGGCTTCCTTGATCTTGGCCCAGTCGGCCGCAGAGACGGTGCGCGCTTTGGATTGCGCCCAGGCCGGCGCTTGGGGCAGGGCCGTCGCAGCGACCAAGCCGGCGGCCATCATCATCGAGCGGCGCTTGCTGGCATCGGGTGTGGTCGGGAATTCGCTTGGGGTCATGTCTTCCTCCGGGAAAATGATGGTGGGCAAGCCATTCTCATATATTTTTTTCGGATTTCAATATATTTCTTCCCGGGTCTTCCCTAGGCGCAAAACCGCGACTGCCGCACGCTCCGTTCAGAGAGCCCGCACGATGTCGAGCACAGGCCGATCGGCGGCCAACACCTCGTTGCCGATGAGCTTATTCCAATAGAGTTCTGCGCCGTACTGCACACGCCATTCATGCAGACGGCGGGTGCACAGGGACAGGTCAAACTCGTCGGTCATGCCAATGGCGCCATGCACCGCATGGGCGCTGGCCGCCACGGCCGCCGCCGCCTCGCTGGCGCGCGACTTGGCCACTGCGGCCGCCAGCAGCGAGGGCGTGAGCCCCGTGCCCTGGAAGGCCGACTGCGCAGCCAAGGAGCCGGCCAGCACCTGCTCAGCCATGACGCTGATCTGCTGCTGGATCGCCTGAAACTTGCCGATGGCCTTGCCGAACTGGCTGCGGGTATTGCAATGCGCCAGGGACATCTCTAGCGCCCGGTGCAAGCTGCCGCTGATTAAGGCCGCCGTCAAGGCGGCCGCGCAGGCGAGCAGTGCGGGCGAGGCGTCGTCGCGCTCGCACACCGGGCGCACGCTGTCCCAGTGGAGGTGAGCCAGCAGGCTGCGGCCATCACCCACGGTCTCGCGCCGGGCCTGGGCGCCATCGAGCAAAAGCAATTTCCCGTCCAGGCTTGTCAGCATATGGCTGGCCACCTGGCCGCCAGGTACGCTCGGACAGCACAAGCTGCCGTCGATGGCGCGCACAGCCACGGGGGCCAGTGTCACCATCGCAGCGGGCGGCAAGTCCGGCCAATCGGGCAGGAGGCTGCGCGCGATGAAGCTCTGGCCTATGGGCAGCGGCACGCCGTAACGACCCAAACAAACCAGCAAAGGGAACAACTCGGGCAGCGACAGCCCTGCGCCGCCCTGGTCTTCGCTGCGCAGCAGGTCTGCAAAGCCGGCCTGCGCGATGGTGTTCCACAGGCCCTGATCGGCCTGGCCGGCTTCAATGCCCCGCACCACCGCGCCGGTGGCGTGGTCGCTCAAAATCTTTTCCAGCGCTTGCGCAAACATCTCACCCTCCTCAGCGCAGGTCTAAACCACGCGCGATCATGCTGCGCAGGATCTCGCGTGTCCCGCCCCGCAGCGAAAAGCTCGGAGCCATCTGCATCACATAAGCCAGCGTGGCCGCCAGCTCCAGCTCTAGCGCGCTGGTGCCGCCTGGGTCCGCGCAGGCGGCGATCAGCTGCGGGATCGTCTGCTCAAATTCGGTGCCCAGGTCCTTGACCAGGGCTGCCTCGATCACCGGGCTTTCGCCTTGAGCAAGCCTGGCGGTGACGGCCATCGACAGGTGTCGCAAGGTAGCCAGATGCGCGCTCAGCCGACCCACGGTAGCGGCCTGGCTGCGCTCGCCCCCTTGGCGCAGCACCTGCAGCCACAGGTCGAACAGCACGATGCTGGAGTAAATCCGCTCAGGCCCGCTGCGCTCAAAGGCCAGTTCGGCGTTGACCTGCGCCCAGCCGCTGCCTTCCTGGCCAATCAGGGCGTCGGCGCCCAGCTGAACCTGGTCGAAGAAGACCTCCGAAAAATGGGCGTCGCCGCTGAGGTCGCGGATTGGCCGCACACTCACCCCGGGCAGGGACAGATCGAAGATGAGCTGAGACAGCCCGGCCTGACGATCCTCCTTCTGGCCCGAGGTCCGAACCAAGGCGATCATGTACTGGCAGTGGTGGGCGTGGGTGGTCCAGATCTTTTGTCCGTTGAGCAGCCAGCCGCCTGCGTTGGCTTGCGCGCGGGTGCTCACGCTGGCT
>CANHGF010000101.1 GCA_947460065.1 Comamonadaceae bacterium | reverse complement strand
TGCTTGGTCAGGTTCTGCGTCCTCCGTCAGACCGGCAGCACGAATGACCTCTGTCACAGTCTTGCCGGATCGGTAGATAAACACATTTTCGTTGTTGACCGAACCCATGGCCGCTACAAAGCCCGGCGACGCCGGCACGATGATACGGTCGCCATCTTCCAGCGAAAGGGCCGGCAGCGCGGCCAGGTCACGGGCCTTGGGATCGAGCTCAAGCGCCACCCGGCCATTGCTTTTGAGCTCCTTCAAGCGTTCGATCTGACTGCGCAGTTGCGCCTGTTGGGCCGCCAAGGTGACCTGAGCCTGCGCGGCGCGATCGCCGGTGGCATTGACCGCCTGGCTTGTGGCTTGTGATTGGGCCTGCGCCTCCAGCCGGCGAACCAACGCGTCGAGATTCTCCTGCTGGCGCTGGCGCACCGTCTCTCGGGTGAACTCGATGCCAAAGAGGTAGGCTTGCGCGGTCAAACCGCCAACACGCGCGATCAATTGGGAGATCGTTTCGCCCGGCTCGCTCTGGTAGATCCCGGGGGCAGCCACCTCGCCCTCCAGCCGCACCAGACGGGTGCGACGGGCGACCGGCAAACGCAGATCGTTGTTGCTAAAGATCGTCACCACATCGCCGGGCAGGAGAAGAAGATTCTGGGCAGCGTCCTTGTTGAGAACCAAACGCCCCAGGTGAAAGGGCAACACCTGCGTGCTCAGGCGCTCCTTGTCCAGGCGCTCTACCACCGCGTAGTCCCAGTTGATTTCGTCGGCCAGCCCTCGCACCCGCTCGATGAGTTTGCCGCCCGCCGCCAGCGTCTGCAGGTTTTGTACCAGCAGGTTCTTGCGGGTGTGATAGCCCGGAGTGATGAGGGCTTCACGGTCGGGCAACAAATCGAGCAGCCTCATGCCCTCGAACCAGCGGTAGCGCAGCGACTGAGCGACCGTCCCTTGCAGGGTCACCGCGTTGGGAAAGGCAGGGCTGATGGGCAAAACCGTCAGCACGTCGCCATCGCGCAGGGCGGTCTGCAAGCCCAGGGCGTCGAGCGTGACATCGAGGACCTGCCTCGGTGGCGTACGGTCATTGAGGATACGTTCGAGCAAGGCCTTGCGCGGATCGGCCAGGGCGGGCAGGCCTCCCCCCTGGGCCAGCACTTCACCCAGCGAGCTGCCGCCTGGCTTGAGCTCATAAATCGCGGCCTGGTCCAACGCCCCGGTGATGGCCACGCGCGCACCGGCCGGCGCGATGACGATCACATCGCCGGTCTGCAGCGACACATCGCGCCCCTTGTCACCCTTGCCGATAAATTCATAGAGGTCCAGGGTGGTGATGGTCTGCCCACCGCGGCGCAGCTGGATGTTGCGCATCGAACCGTTGGCATTGGGGCCGCCGCTGGCAAAAACCGCGTTGATCAGGGTGCTCAGACTCGAGAGCTGATAGGTCCCAGGCTGCTGCGCCTGACCGACCACATAGATCTGGATGGCCCGCAGCCGTCCCATACTCGCGCTCAGGCTGAAATTGGTAAACACCCGGCTCAGACGCGCACGCAAGAGCGATTCAATGTCGTTCAGAGGCACCCCCGCAAGAGTGACCACCCCAACCCGCGGCAGGCTGATTTGGCCCTGACGGTCGATGACATGGTTGCCAACATAGTCCACCGCACCCCAGACCTGGATGCGCAGCTCGTCACCCACCCCGAGCACATAGTCTGCCGGCGCTGGCAAGGCCGCATCAGGTGCGTAGGCCTGGGCCTGACTGAACAGCTCACTGCCATACACGGGCAGCGCGCGCCCGGTTGTCTCCTGCACGAATCGCTGGAACTGGTTGGGCTGCGGCCTCGATACCGGCCGAAGGCGGCTATCCGGCGCGGTTGCGGCGCCGCTAGGCGACGCCGCGCCGGGCGCATTCAAGCCGGGCGCATTCAAGCCGGGCGCATTCAAGCCGGGCGCATTCAAGCCGGGCGCATTCAAGCCGGGCGCATTCAAGCCGGGCATAGCAAGGTCGTTTGCAGCGCGGTTCAAGGATGCAGCACCGGCCGGCACGAAATTCAAGCCGGTGTTTTGGGCACTGGCAGTCATGCCGACCATCAGCAGTGGCAGGAAACGAGACAAATATTTCAGCATGAGACCTCAAACAGAAAATTCACGGCCGCACCAGTCGTTCGGCAAGGCTGAACCCGCGCGCCGGCCTTAACTGGCGACGCGATCGCTCACAGCGCCGAAGCGTCTGTCCTTGTCGGCAAACCAGGCCAGGGCCTTATCCATCTCCTGGATGGAGAAATCCGGCCAAAGTACATCGCTAAAGTACAACTCAGCATACGCCAATTGCCACAGGAGAAAATTGCTGATGCGCGACTCACCGCCGGTGCGTATCAGCAAGTCAGGGTCAGGCGCATCGGCAGTGCTCAAATAAGGTGCAAGATCGTCTTCGCTCAGGTCCAGGGCCGACTGCCCGGGGTGGGCCTGCTGCCAGCGGCGGACCGCTTCGACCATATCCCAGCGCCCGCCATAATTGGCCGCCACCGTCACGGTGATGCGTTTGTTATCCGCGGTCTCGCGCTGCGCGTCGGCAATCAGATTGCGAAGACGACTGTCAAAACGGGAAATATCGCCAATCACCCGCAGACGCACCCCCTCCATGCGCATAGCGCGTATCTCTTTTTCCAGATAGAGCACAAAAAGGCTCATCAGGCTGGAAACCTCTTCGGCCGGCCGCTTCCAATTTTCCGAACTGAAAGCAAACAGGGTCAAAAAGGCAACGCCGCTATCTGCGCAGTGGTTGATCAAGGCTTTAACCTGCCGCGCACCGCTGCTGTGCCCAAAAGTTCGCGGCAGACCGCGCTGCTTGGCCCAACGGCCATTGCCATCCATGATGATGGCCACATGCCGGGGCACAACCGCATCGGACGGCTGCCAGTGAATGGTCGGATCGTTCAAGCCTGATTCCTTTGGCCCTGCCAGAGATTTTTCCAGCGAAAAGACTTCATTTTAAGTCTTGCCAAATGTGAAAGCATTTGTGCGTACGCATTGACCAGAGAGTTCAAGCCTTGGGCAGGGTTACGCCAACCTGGCCCTGGTATTTGCCGCCCCTGTCCTTGTAGGAAGTCTCGCAGACCTCGTCGCTCTCAAAAAACAGCACCTGCGCGCAACCCTCGCCGGCGTAGATGCGCGCCGGCAGCGGGGTGGTATTGGAGAACTCCAGGGTCACATAGCCCTCCCATTCGGGCTCAAAAGGAGTGACGTTGACGATGATGCCGCAGCGGGCATAGGTGCTCTTGCCCAGGCAGATGGTCAGCACATTGCGCGGAATTCTGAAGTATTCCAGGGTACGGGCCAGGGCGAAACTATTGGGCGGGATGATGCAACTGTCACCGTGAAAGTCGACGAAGCTTTTTTCATCGAAATTCTTGGGGTCGACCACGGTCGAATGAATATTTGTAAAGACCTTGAACTCAGGGGCGCAGCGAATGTCGTAGCCGTAGCTGCTGGTACCGTAACTGATGATCTTGCGCCCGCCTTCGGCCTGCCTGACTTGGCGAGGCTCAAAGGGCTCGATCATCCCATGCTGCTCGGCCATGCGCCGTATCCACCTGTCGCTCTTGATGCTCATCGCGCTTCCCCTGTAGACCCCCATTGTAGGGAGCGCACAGGCCCGCACCCGGGCCGCGCCGGATAGAGTCTCAGGCAGGCGTGCGGCCGGCAATCACCGTGCGCTCGATCACCCGCTCATCGCCCAGAACAATCAGGCCAAACAGCAGCTCCTCGATGCTGCCAGCCTGAGCGCTGCGACGCGCCAGCAAAGCGGTGGCGCCAGGGTTGAGCAGCACAAAGTCGGCTTCACAGCCCGGCAGCAAATTGCCCACCACGCCTTCAAGTCCCAAGGCCCGGGCGGCGCCGGCGGTGTGCGAAAACCACAGTTCCTGCGCCGGCAGCGATAAACCTGCCTTGCCCCGGCTGTCCCGCCCCACCTGGTAGGCGGCCATCATGGTGTGAAACGGGCTAAAGCTCGTGCCACCGCCGACATCGCTGGCCAGCCCATGCAGCATGCCCGCCTCACGGGCGGCAGCATGGTCGAACATGCCACTGCCCAAAAACAAATTGCTGGTGGGACAAACAGCCGCTGCAGCGCCGCTGGAGCGCATCAGGCTTCGATCCTGGTCGTCAAAATGGATGCAGTGTGCATACACGCTGCGCGGGCGCAAAAGGCCAAACTGCTCATAGACCTCCAGGTAGCTGCGCGCTGCGGGATGGAGCTCGCGCACCCAGGCGATCTCATCGAAATTTTCGGCCACATGCGACTGCACCCAGACATCGCTGTAGCGCCGGGCCAGTTCGCCAGCGCCGGCCAGTTGCGCATCGCTGCAGCTGGGTACAAAACGCGGGGTGATGGCATAGCCCAGCCGATCGCGGCCGTGCCAGCGGCCGATCAAAGCCTCGGTATCGAGCAGGCTGCGCTCGGTCTCATCGCGCACACCATCGGGGGCATTCCTGTCCATCAGGCATTTGCCCGCGATCAGCCGCAGCCGGCGCGCCTGCGCTGCAGTCATCAGGGCATCGACCGATTCGGGGTGGGAAGAGCAAAACGTCAGCGCGGTCGTCACGCCATGGCGCTGAAGCTCGTCCAGAAAGAAGGAGGCGGCGGCAGCCGCATGGGCCGGATCGGCAAAGCGGGCCTCTTGGACAAAGGTGTAGTTTTCCAGCCAAGGCAGCAGGCCTTCGGCCGGCGAAGCGATCACATCGACCTGGGGGTAATGAATATGCAGGTCGACAAAACCCGGCGCGATGATGCGGCCAGGCCAATGCCTTACCTCTTCATCCCTGTGCGCATGCGCCAGAGCCGACCAAGCCCCCACCGCGCTGACCCGTTGCACCCCGTCCTCTCCAGAGCGCGTGACCAGCAAACCATCAGACTCATAAACCAGCTGATGGTCGGCTGAAAAATAAAGCAGGGCGGCGCGGTAAGCAGGCATGGAAGCAAGGGTAGCGGATTAGGAACGCACCGATATATGCTGCCACAGATGGCGACCATCCTGTGCGAGCACTTCGGTCACCGCCTGCAGGCCGCGGCTTCGGCATCAGCGGGGCAAGCCGCCCTGCACGCCCTGCACCAGCACCTTCATCCCCAGGATCTGCTCATCGCTGAGCATCGTCCGCGCTGGAATCAGTACAGCGCCGCTGGCATCGAGCACCGGCTTATCGGCCGCCGCAAAAGGATGAAGGCGCCCGGCAGCAATGTCGGCCTGCCGAGCCAGCACCTCCTGGCGAACCGCCTGCGGCACTTGTGGCCCGAATTCGCCGACCCGCACCATGCCCTGACGCACCCCGCCCCAAAGCGATTGGCTCTGCCATTGGCCGTCCAGCACCGCCTTGGCACGGGCGATGTAGTACTCGCCCCATTGATGGGTGACGGCCAGCACCTGTGCCTCGGGGGCGACATGGCGCATGTCTGAATGGTAAGCAATGGCCAGCTTGCCGCGCTCCTGCGCTGCCCGCATGACCGCAGTCGATGCGGTGTGGAAGGCCAGCAGATCCACGTCCTGATTGAGCAGCGTCATGGCCGCCTCGCGCTCGCGCACCGGATCGAACCAGGTCTGCAGCCAGACCACCTTGACCAGCGCATCAGGGCGCACAGAGCGCATGCCCAGCGTGAAAGCGTTGATGCCCTGCAGCACCTCAGGAATTGGAAAACCAGCCACATAGCCTGCCACGGCGCTGCGGCTCATGCGGCCGGCGGCAATGCCGGCCAGGTAACGCCCCTCGTAGTAACGGGCGTTGGCCACGGCCACATTGGCCGCCGTCTTGTAGCCGGTGAGCGACGCAAATTTGATCTCGGGATGGTCGCGCGCCACCCTGAGGGTGGGCTCCATATAACCAAAACTGGGGGTGAAGATCAGACCATAACCCTGCTGCGCCAAATCGCGGATCACCCTTTCCGCGTCAGCGCCTTCGGCCACGTTGTCGACAGCGCGGGTCTGTACCCGTGGGCCCAGGGCCTTCTCAAGCGCTAGGCGAGCGTCCTCGTGTTGCCGCACCCAGCCCGCCTCGGTGACCGGCGCCACATGGACGACAGCCACCTTCAGCGGGGGCTTGGCTGGAGCGCCAGGCTGAGCTTGAACCGAAAGACAGGAAAAGGCCGCCGCAATGAAGGCCAGGAGGTTTTTGTACATGGTGTGCCTCGACATGGTCCCGGATTAAAAAATCGCCAGCGCGCGGGACAGCAGCGTTGACGCCGGAGGCGATTGTAGGCGGACGCATAGCCGGATCAGGGAAACTACCCATAAACGGTCAGACCAAATCATTGATTCAGTCTCTTAGTCAATTTAAGATACTGGCTAGTAACTCAATGGCGGGTCGCCGGGGACCACCCCGGCCGAGGGAGAATTTTCATGACCAGCAAGTGCCTGCAACCGGGGCAAGCGGCAAGAGCCACAGCCGCGGCGCCAGCCGTGATCGGGCTGGGCCTATGAGCGCGGGTCGGCATGTGGCCGTGATCGGTGCCGGAGCGGCTGGCCTGTGCGCGGCCAAGCATCTGCTCGGCCGCGGCCAGAAAGTCACCGTCTTCGAATACGGCGGTTATATCGGTGGCCTGTGGGTCTACGACAACGACAACGGCATGAGCCCGGCCTACCAGTCGCTGCACCTGAACTCTGAGCACAAAGTCACCGCCTACGAAGACTTCCCCTTCCCGCCAGGCTCCCCGCTCTACCCCGACCACGCCCAGGTCACCGCCTATTTGCGCGCCTATGCCGAGCATTTCGGGCTGATGCCCCATATCCGCCTGCACTCACCGGTCACTGCGGTGCAGCCCGTAGACCATGAGGGCCAGCGTAAGTGGCGGGTCGAGGTCAAAGGCGAGTCGGCGGGTCTGTTTGACGCGGTAGTGGTAGCCAGCGGGCACCAGAACGTGCCGCGCCACCCGCCGTTTGCACAGCAGTTCGAAGGGCAGTACCTGCATGCCCATGACTACCGGCTGCCTGAACCCTTCAAGGGGAAAAAGGTGCTGGTGGTGGGCATAGGCAACAGCGCCTGCGACATCGCCTCCGACATCGCGCCCCACACCCGCGATGCGGTGGTGGCGGCCCGCTCGCCGGTGCTGCTGATGCCCCGCATGTTCCTGGGCGTGCCCACATCGCGGGTGCTGGCCAAGCTGGAAAAGCCCTGGATGCCCTGGCCACTGCGGCGCCTGATCCGCACCACCCTCTCGCGCTTGGCCTTCGGCACCATGGAACAGTGGGGCTTTCGCACCCCTCAGACGCGTACCCATCCGGCCGGCCACCACCTGCTCATGGGTCATTTTGTTTGGGGCCGACTGCGCGCCAAGCCCGGCATCGCCAAGATCCAGGGGCGCCAGATCAGCTTTGAAGACGGCAGCAGCGAGGAATTCGATACCCTGATCGCCGCCACCGGCTATCTGGTGGAACTGCCCTTCCTGCCGGCAAACTGCTCCCCCATGGAAGAGCACTGGATCAACCTCTACCAGCGGGTGGTGCATCCGCAAGAAGAGGGCCTGTACTTTGTCGGCTTTTTCAACGTCAGCGGCGGGGGCAACATCCGCATGATGGACGACCAGTCGCGCTGGGTCGCCGACTTGCTCACTGGTAAGGCACGACTGCCCTCGCCCCAAGCCATGCGCGAAGAAATTCTGGCCGACCGGGCCCTGGTGCAAAAGCGCTACCCCGACAGCCCCCGCTACGGCCTCGAGCTCGATCCGCTGGATTACCGCCGTTCGCTGGCCAAGGCCATGCGCCAGTAAGCCCCACGCCTGCACCAAGGACTGCCCATGAGCAATACCTCCACCGAATCCTTTGGCCTGCAAGGCCAGACAGCCGTG
>CANHGF010000100.1 GCA_947460065.1 Comamonadaceae bacterium | reverse complement strand
GGAGGCCATCACGTCATACGCGCCGCCGTAGGCTTTGCGCGTAATGACCGTCACCTTGGGCACCGTGCATTCAGCATAGGCATAGAGCAGCTTGGCGCCGTGCTTGATGATGCCGCCGTACTCCTGGCTGGTGCCGGGCATGAAGCCGGGCACATCGACGAAGGTGATGACGGGAATGCCGAAGGCGTCGCAAAAGCGCACAAAGCGTGCGGCCTTGATCGAGCTCTTGATGTCCAGGCAGCCGGCCAGCACCAAGGGCTGGTTGGCCACAATGCCCACGGTCTGGCCGTCCATGCGGGAAAAGCCAACGATCATGTTCTTGGCGTAGTCGGGCTGGATCTCGAAGAAGTCGCCATCGTCGACGGTTTTGAGGATCAACTCCTTCATGTCGTAGGGCTTGTTCGGGTTGTCCGGCACCAGGGTGTCGAGGCTGCGATCGGCGCGGTCGCTGGGATCGCCACTGGGGCGCACTGGGGCTTTTTCGCGGTTGGACAGCGGCAGGTAGTTATACAGGCGCCGCAGCATCAAGAGCGCCTCAATGTCATTGTCGAAGGCACCGTCGGCCACGCCGCTCTTGGTGGTGTGGGTAATGGCTCCACCCAACTCCTCGGCGCTCACCTCTTCATGGGTCACGGTCTTGACCACCTCGGGGCCGGTGACGAACATATAGCTCGAATCCTTGACCATGAAGATGAAGTCGGTCATGGCCGGCGAGTACACCGCACCGCCGGCACTGGGCCCCATGATCAGGCTGATCTGAGGGATCACGCCCGAGGCCATGACGTTACGCTGAAACACCTCGGCATAACCACCCAACGAAGCCACGCCTTCCTGGATGCGCGCACCGCCGGAATCATTGAGGCCGATCACAGGCGCGCCGACCTTCATGGCCTGGTCCATGACCTTGCAGATCTTCTCGGCGTGCGACTCGGACAGCGCGCCACCGAAGACGGTGAAGTCCTGGCTGTAGACGAAGACCAGGCGGCCATTGATCATGCCGTAGCCGGTGACCACGCCGTCACCGGGAATCTTGTTGGACTCCATGCCAAAGTCCGTGCAGCGGTGCTCCACAAACATGTCCCACTCCTCAAAGGTGCCTGCGTCTAGCAGGACTTCCAGACGCTCACGGGCGGTCAGCTTGCCTTTGGCGTGTTGGGCCTCAATGCGCTTGGTACCGCCGCCCAGGCGGGCTGCAGCGCGCTTTTTTTCGAGTTGTTCAAGAATGTCTTGCATGGGATCCTTCTTTGAAAGGCTTGGAGAAAATGAAGCAAAGGCTCAATGAATATGAGCGGCGAGAAGTTGACGGGCTGCGGTCGAGGCGGGCAAGCGACCCTGCACGACTTCGGTGGTGATGCCAGGAAGCAATTGGCTGACAGCCGGGTTCTGCCGGAAGGCGAATTTGAGGCCAGCCTCGACGCGTTCCCACATCCAGGCCAGCGACTGCTGTTGGCGGCGCTGGGCCAGGTGTCCGTTGGCGCTCTGCAAAGCGCGGTAGCGGCTCACCGCTGTCCAGAAGTGGTCCACGCCCTGGGCATGCAAGGCGCTGATCTTGACCACCTGCGGATGCCACTGCGTTTCGATGTGATGCGCATGGTCCGGATTGCCATGCATGCCGAACAGGCGCAGCGCGCTGGTGATCTGCGCCTGTGCGCGGGTGGCAGCGTGGGCGTCGATGTCGGCCTTGTTGATCACCACCAGGTCGGCCAGTTCCATCACGCCCTTCTTGATCGCCTGCAGGTCATCTCCGGCATTGGGCAGTTGCATCAGCACGAACATGTCGGTCATGCCGGCAACAGCGGTTTCGCTCTGGCCCACGCCCACGGTTTCAACGATGACCACGTCATAGCCGGCAGACTCGCAGACCAGCATGGCCTCGCGGGTCTTCTCGGCCACGCCGCCCAGCGTGCCGCTCGAAGGGCTGGGCCGGATATAGGCCTTCTCGTGCACCGAGAGGTGCTCCATGCGCGTCTTGTCGCCCAGGATGGAGCCGCCCGAGACGGTCGACGAGGGGTCGATGGTGAGCACAGCCACCCGGTGGCCTAGGGAAATGAGGTACAGGCCCAGCGCTTCAATAAAGGTGGACTTACCGACACCGGGCACGCCGCTGATGCCTAAGCGAAAGCTCTTGCCCGTGTGCGGCAAGATGGCCGTCAGCAGTTCGTCGGCCTGGGCGCGGTGATCGATGCGGGTCGATTCAAGCAAGGTGATGGCCTTGGCCATGGCGCGCCTTTGCACGGCCGACTGGCCGTGAAGCAGGCCTTGCAAGATGACCTCTGGGGTCACGCGGGGTCCCCCACCCTTTGCCCGCAACGGGTCGCTGCTTCAACGCAGTGCCACTTGCCGCAGATGCAGCCAGACGCCAGACGCAGATCCAAAGATTTCACATGCGCCCTTCAATGAATCAAAAAAGACCGCCCATCGGGCAGCCGGTAGCGCGAGAAATCGCGCACGTCCATGGTCATGACGTTGAGCGTGTTGGTGTCCTGGGCCAACCAGACCAGTGAGGCATCGGCCACGTCCATCTCGGTGCGCGACGGTGCGGTGTAGCGGGCCATCAACTCGGCAAATTCGGGCAGGTCGGACACATCGAAGGGATACACCACCACACCGCCTTCGGCCACCCAGCGCAGGTAACGCTGCACAGCGCGGGCGCCCAGAAAATGCGTGACCTCAACCACGCAAGGCCAGGTGGTGGTCAGGTGCCAGCCCTGGGCCAGCAAGCCGGTGTAATGCCGGTGGCCGATGTCGCTGTCGTCAAACAGGGCGACCATGGGCCCGGTATCAATCAGGGCCAAGCTCACGGCGCGTCCTGATCGGCATCCGGCTGCCAGGCCCGCCCCGCCTGCTTGGCTTCCTGGAAGGCCAGCCAATCGGTGCGGCTGGCCTCCTGCTTGGCCCTGAGCTTGGCGCGGATGGCGGCCTTGGTGGGCGAGATGTATTCGCCGCCTTCTGGCGAGGGCTCGCGCACCTCGGCTTGCACCTTGAGCAGCAATTCGTAGGGATTGTGCCGGCCGAGCGCCCTCTCCAGAGCCGAGACGATGAACTGGGACTTGGTCACCCCCAATCGCTTGGCGGCAAGCTCCAACTCTTTTTCGAGCAAAGGTTCGAGGCGGACAGAGACAGCCATGGCAGACCTCAGGAAAGTAATACTGTATTACTGTATCACGATCTTCAAGCCAAGGCCTTCTTGATCTGCTCAAGCACATCCTTGGCGCTGGCCGGAATCGGCGTACCCGGGCCGTATACGCCCTTGACGCCCGCCTCGTAGAGCATGTCGTAGTCCTGGCGAGGAATCACGCCGCCAACGAAGACGATGATGTCGTCCGCGCCCTGCTTCTTGAGCTCGGCAATGATGGCCGGCACCAGGGTCTTGTGGCCGGCGGCCAGGGTGGATACGCCCACGGCGTGCACATCGTTCTCGATGGCTTGGCGGGCACATTCCTCGGGGGTCTGGAACAGCGGGCCCATGTCCACGTCAAAGCCCAGGTCGGCAAAGGCGGTAGCCACCACCTTGGCACCACGGTCGTGGCCGTCCTGGCCGAGCTTGGAAACCATCACGCGCGGGCGGCGGCCTTGTTGCTCGGCAAATTCGGCGATTTCCTTCTTCAAGGTGTCCCAGCCTTCGGCCGAGTCGTAGGCGGCGGCATAGACGCCGGTCACCTTTTGCGTGTCGGCGCGGTGGCGGCCAAAAACTTTTTCAAGCGCATCGCTGACCTCGCCCACGGTGGCGCGCAGGCGAATGGCAGCGATGGACAAGGCCAACAGATTACCCTGCCCGCTTTCGGCGGCAGAGGTCAGCGCGTCCAGTGCCTTTTGCACGGCAGCGACATCGCGACTGGCGCGGATTTGCTGCAGGCGCGCGATCTGCCCGTCGCGCACCTTGACGTTGTCCACCTCCAGAATGTCGACCGGGTCTTGCGTCTTGAGCTTGTATTTGTTGACACCGACGATCACGTCCTTGCCCGAGTCGATGCGGGCCTGCTTCTCGGCCGCAGCCGCCTCGATCTTGAGCTTGGCCCAGCCGGAGTCCACGGCTTTGGTCATGCCGCCCATGGCCTCGACCTCTTCAATGATGGCCCAGGCCTGGTCGGCCATGTCCTGGGTGAGCTTTTCCATCATGTAGCTGCCGGCCCAGGGATCGATCACGCTGGTGATGTGCGTCTCCTCCTGGATGATGAGTTGCGTGTTGCGCGCAATCCGCGAGGAAAACTCCGTGGGCAGGGCAATGGCTTCGTCAAAGCTGTTGGTGTGCAGCGACTGCGTGCCGCCAAACACCGCCGCCATGGCCTCGATGGTGGTGCGCACGATGTTGTTGTAGGGGTCCTGCTCGGTGAGCGACCAGCCCGAGGTCTGGCTGTGCGTGCGCAGCATCAGGCTCTTGGGGTTTTGGGCATTAAAGCCCTTCATGATGCGGCACCACAGCAGGCGCGCGGCGCGCATCTTGGCGACCTCCAGGTAGAAGTTCATGCCCACCGCCCAAAAGAAGGACAGGCGGCCGGCAAAGTCGTCCACATCCAGGCCCTTGGCGGTAGCGGTCTTCACATACTCCTTGCCGTCGGCCAGGGTGAAGGCCAGTTCGAGCGCCTGGTTGGCGCCGGCCTCCTGCATGTGGTAGCCCGAGATCGAGATCGAGTTGAACTTGGGCATGTTCTGGCTCGTGTACTCGATGATGTCGCCGATGATCTTCATCGAGGGCTCGGGCGGGTAGATGTAGGTGTTGCGCACCATGAACTCTTTCAGAATGTCGTTCTGAATCGTTCCTGAGAGCTGGTCCTGGCGCACACCCTGCTCTTCGGCAGCCACCACGTAGCCGGCCAGCACCGGCAGCACCGCGCCGTTCATGGTCATGGAGACGCTGACCTTGTCCAGCGGGATCTCGTTGAAGAGGATTTTCATGTCCTCCACCGAGTCGATGGCCACGCCGGCCTTGCCCACATCGCCGGTCACGCGCGGATGGTCCGAGTCGTAGCCTCGGTGCGTGGCCAGGTCAAAGGCCACCGACACACCCTGCCCGCCAGCGGCCAGCGCCTTGCGGTAGAAGGCATTGGACTCTTCGGCAGTGGAAAAGCCCGCGTATTGGCGAATCGTCCAGGGCCGCACCGCGTACATGGTCGCCTGCGGGCCGCGAATGAAGGGCTCGAAGCCCGGCAGCGTGTTGGCATACGGCAGATTGGCCGTGTCCTCGGCGGTGTACAGCGGCTTGACCGTGATGCCATCGGGCGTCACCCAGTTCAGGGCCGACACATCGCCGCCAGGGGCCGACTTTGCAGCGGCTTTTTGCCACGCCTGCAGACCAGCGGGCGCGAACTCGGAGGGCTTTTGGGAATCGCTCATGGCCTTCTCTCTCGTGTTGTACTTTCAGGAACTTGCGCGAGGCCAGGCAATCAAGGCCTCGGGCTAAGCATTGAGGCCCGGCACACCGGATCCCCATTCGGTTTGAACTGAGCGGGAGTCTACCTCATTCATAATTATTGATGCAAAATTAAATTTCGTGTAAGCTTTGCCCATGGCCGCCCTCGCCCCCCTGAGTTCCCGTGCCCTCTATGAAGAGGTGGCAGAGCTGCTGCGCGAGCGCATTTTTCGGCAGGAGCTCAAGCCCGGCAGTTGGATCGACGAGCTCAAGTTGGCCGAGGAATACGGCATCAGCCGCACCCCCTTGCGCGAAGCGCTCAAGGTGCTGGCCACCGAAGGCCTGGTCACCATGAAGCTGCGGCGCGGCGCCTACGTCACCGAGGTGTCCGAGCGCGACCTGGCCGAGGTCTATCACCTGCTGGCCTTGCTCGAAAGTGATGCCGCCAGCGTGGCGGCCCAGCGCGCCAGCCCGCAGCAAATGCGCGAGCTACAGGACCTGCATCGACGCCTGGCCGCTGCTGCGAGCGACCGAGAAGAATTTTTTCGCATCAATGAGGCCTTTCACCGCAAGCTACTGGCGGCGGCTGATAACCGCTGGCGCGAGCAGATGGTCAACGACCTGCGCAAGGTCATGAAACTCAACCGCCACCACTCGCTGCTCAAAACCGGGCGGATCGCCGAGTCTTTGGCCGAGCATGAGGCCATCATGCAGGCACTGCAACAGCGCGAGCCGGCGGCGGCGGCCGAGCGCATGCAGGAGCATTTCCGCAACGGCTTGCAAGCAGCGGGCTAAAGCACTCAGCCGCACCTGCGGACTACATCAAAGCCAAAGCTGAAAAAACTGCGCCTGACCCATGGCAGGGTCGAGTTGGTAAGGCGCGAAGCCCAGCCTTTCGTACAGGGCGATGGCACTGCGGTTACCCGAGAGCACCTCCAGAGTGAGTTTGCAAGCGCCGCGCCGATGCGACAACTCGATCACCCGTTCAAGCATGAGCCGCCCCACGCCCGCACCGCGGTGTGAGGCGATCACCACCACGTCGTGCACATTGACCAAGGGCCTACAGGCGAAGGTCGAGAAACCCTCGATGCAGTTGACCAGGCCCACCGGTTTTTCGCCGTCATAAGCTATGACACTGAAGGCAGCCGGCCGGGCCGCCAAATGAGCCGGCAGGTTGCTGCGCGTAAAGTCGCTGAGCGCTTGCCCACCACCGGCGCTGTCGCGCGCGTAGGCGTCCAGCAGATCTACCAATTCGGCGGCTTGGCGCGGGTCGAGGTAGTCGACCTCGCGCACCTGCAGCGTGCTCATCGCGGAGCCAAAGCTTGGGCCATGCGCTCGGCACAGGCCTGTGCCAAGGCGCCATCCTGGGCCTCGACCATGATGCGCAGCACCGGCTCGGTACCACTGGCACGAATCAGGATGCGACCGCTGTCGCCCAACTCGGCCTCGGCCTGCTCTCGCTGCGCCTTCAGGCCAGCATGGGTCTGCCAGTCCTGACCCGGGGCCAAGCGGACATTGATCAGTGTTTGAGGAAACAAGCGCACCTCTGCCAAAAGCTCAGCCAGGTTGCGTCCACTGCGGGCGCAGGCCTGCAGCACCTGCAAGGCACTGACCAGGCCGTCTCCTGTGCTGTGCCGGTCCAGTGCCAGCAAATGCCCCGAACTCTCGCCACCCAAAAGCCACTTGCGCCGCTCCAGCTCCTCCAGCACATAGCGGTCCCCCACCTTGGCCCGCACGAAACCGACGCCTCGCTGCTTGAGGGCCAGTTCGACCGCCAAATTGGTCATCAGGGTTCCGACCGCGCCAGGCACTGCCTCACCGCGCTCTAGGCGCTCGCAGACCATCAGGTACAGCAGCTCATCGCCATTGAACAGACGCCCCTGCCCGTCGACCATCTGTAGCCTATCGGCATCACCATCCAGAGCGACGCCGTAGTCGGCTCCGTTCTGCCTGACCAATTCCACCAAGGCCTGGGGATGGGTGGCGCCAACCTCGCGATTGATGTTGAGCCCGTCGGGCGCGCAGCCTATGCGCACCACCTCGGCCCCCAACTCATGAAACACCGCTGGCGCAATTTGATAGGCTGCGCCATGGGCTGCATCGACCGCGATCTTCAGACCCTTGAGGGTCAGATCTGCCGCGAAGGTGCTTTTGCAGAACTCCACATAGCGCCCGGCGGCGTCGTCGAGCCGACGCGTCTTGCCCAGCTCTGCCGAGGCCGCCCAGACCGGCGGCTGCTCCAGCACCGCCTCTACCTCGCGCTCCCAGTCATCGCCAAGCTTGCTGCCCTGGGCGCTGAAAAATTTGATGCCGTTGTCATCGAAAGGGTTGTGGCTGGCACTGATGACCACCCCCAAGCCAGCGCGCTGGCTGCGGGTGAGATAGGCCACACCGGGCGTGGGCAGCGGCCCCAGCAGAACCACATCGACACCGGCCGAATTAAAGCCTGACTCCAATGCGCTTTCGAGCATGTAGCCAGAGATGCGGGTGTCCTTGCCGATGAGCACCGTCGGACGGGCCTGGG
>CANHGF010000099.1 GCA_947460065.1 Comamonadaceae bacterium | reverse complement strand
CATCAGCTGCCGCCTTGAGATTGACCGGGGAGTGAAATTTGCGCATGAGAGTTCCTAGAACACTGCCTTAGAAAACCTAAGACTCGTGTGAAGGAAACCCTACATGGCGTTGAATTGAAAGCCGAAAAGATTGTTCTGGTGGGCGGTACATGGATCGAACATGTGACCCCTGCAGTGTGAATGCAGTGCTCTACCGCTGAGCTAACCGCCCGAAGAACTCAAGAGTATAGCGCAGCTTGAGGCCTGCTCTGGCCTACCCTGGCCGGCTTAGGCCGATGGGGCAAAAGTGCGCCAAACGGTCTTGCCCTTGCTGGCTTTGTCCAGGTCGACCAGCAGCGCTTCATGGGCGCCGAGTTCACCTTCGTCGGCCAGCAGAACGGACAGCTCGAAGCTGCTCAGGTCCAGTGTGGGCGCAGGCTGGCCGTCGGCCACTGCGGTATCCACGTCCATCACCAGGCTGTTCTGGCCGCGGGTGAGGTTGATGTAGACGTCGGCCAGCAATTCGGCGTCGAGCAAGGCGCCGTGCAGGGTGCGGCCGGAGTTGTCAACCTCCAAGCGGTCGCACAGGGCGTCCAGGGAATTTCGCTTGCCGGGAAAGGTCTGCTTGGCCAGCACCAGGCTGTCGATCACATTGCCGACCACGCTCTTGAGGCCGGGGCGGCCGCAGAGCTCGAGTTCCTTGTCGAGAAAGCCCACGTCAAAGGGCGCGTTGTGGATGATCAGCTCGGCGCCTTCGAGGTACTGCAGCAGCTCGTCCACGATCGCCGCGAACTTGGGTTTATCCCTCAGGAATTCGTTGCTGATGCCGTGCACCTTGAGCGCGTCTTCATGGCTGTCGCGCTCGGGGTTGAGATAAAAGTGCAGGTTGTTGCCGGTAAGCTTGCGGGCAAACATTTCCACGCAGCCGATTTCAATGATGCGGTCGCCGGTCTCAGCCGACAGGCCTGTGGTTTCGGTGTCCAGAACAATTTGGCGCATGGCGCGGATTATCCCGCAGGTCCGGGGCGAGGGGGCTGCATGACATACTCCTTGTCGCACCATGAAGCGCCACGTTGCCCTGACCCTGCTGATCATCACCACGCTGGGTGTGGTCGATGCCCATGTCGATCTGAACGAGGTCGATGGCCGCAGCTTCCTGGCGACCCAGGGCCGGCTTTACGACCCTCTGGGTTGGCTGGAAGATCAGGCCAACGCCGTGACCCGCAGCTGCGGTGCGGTGCAAACGGTGGATCCAAAAACCGCCGAAGCGCAGACTGCAATGGCCCGCATTAGAGAATTCAGCCCGCCGCAATCACACAGCGCGCAGTTGCATCAGGTGTTGCGCTCGGGCTCCTGGTGGCTGGCAGAGGTGTCGTTTGACGCCTTGAACCCGGCGGTGGTGGTGCTGCGCGAAAGCGCCGAGGGGATGAAGATTGTCGAGCCTGCGATCTGGAGCGGTAGCACTCACCCGTGGAGGGTCGCGCCCCGCATACGCCGGCATCTGAGAGCCGGTGCGCCCGACATGCCGGCGCAATTACCCGCCTGCCTGGAGCCGAAAACCGTGCTGTTCCAGTCTTGAGCAGCCCTGCCCCACTGTCACTTCAGTGGTTTTCTTTGGCGTGGTTGATCGAGTACTTGGGGATTTCCACCGTCAGGTCTTGCTGCGCCAAGATGGCCTGGCAGCTCAGGCGGGACTGCGGCTCCAGACCCCAGGCTCGGTCGAGCAGGTCTTCTTCATTCTCATCGGCCTCATTGAGCGACTCATAGCCTTTCCTGACCAGCACATGGCAGGTGGTGCAGGCGCAGCTCATGTCGCAGGCGTGTTCGATGGGGATGTTGTTGTCCAACAGGGCCTCGCAGATCGAGGTGCCGGAAGGCGCGCTGATCTGCGCGCCCTGCGGGCAGTACTCGGGGTGAGGCAGGACCTGGATGATGGGCATGGGAAGACTCAGAGTGTTGCGATGTTTTTACCGGCCAGCGCCTGCGCGATGCCTTTGTTCATGCGGCGGGCCGCAAAGGCTTCGGTGGCCTGGGCCAAGGCCTGGGTGGCCGCTTCGACCGCGGCTACATCGCCCTGGCTACGCTGCTGCTGCAAGGCCGAGATAAGGGCTTCAATTTCTTGCCGCTCGGCACCTTCGAGCAACTCGGGGTCGGCCTGCATCGCGCTGCGGGTGGCCAGCACCATGCGGTCGGCGTCGACCTGGGCCTCGGCCAGGGCCCGGGCCTGCATGTCTTGCTGGGCCGTGGCAAAGCCGTCTTTGAGCATGCGCGCGATGTCGTCGTCCGACAGGCCATAAGAGGGCTTGACGTCGATCTGCGCCTGCACACCGCTGAGCTGCTCCTGCGCGCTCACCGTGAGCAGCCCGTCAGCGTCGACAGTGAAGGTCACCCGGATGCGGGCAGCGCCGGCGGCCATGGGGGGAATGCCACGCAGTTCAAAACGCGCCAGGCTGCGGCAATCGGCCACCATGTCGCGCTCGCCCTGCACCACGTGCAGGGCCAGGGCGGTCTGCCCGTCCTGGTAGGTGGTGAAGTCCTGCGCCATGGCGGTCGGAATGGTCTGATTGCGCGGCACAATGCGCTCGACCAGGCCGCCCATGGTCTCCAGGCCCAGCGAGAGCGGAATCACGTCCAGCAGGAGCAGGTCTTCAGCGCCTCGGTTGCCGACCAACTGGTTGGCCGAAATGGCCGCGCCCAGGGCCACCACCTCGTCAGGGTTGAGGTTGGTCAAGGGCTCCTGACCGAAAAACTCGCGCACCGCCTCGCGCACCACGGGCATGCGGGTTGAACCGCCGACCATGACCACGCCCTGAATCTCCTGGCTGCTCAGCTGCGCATCACGCAAGACCCGGCGGACCGCGACCATGGTTCGCTGGGTCAGGGCGGCGGTCACCTGTTCAAAACGATCGCGCTGGAGGGTCCAGTGTTTGGCCTGGCCCTGGATCTCAAGGGTGACCGTCGCCTGTTCGCTGCCGCTCAGGGCTTCCTTGGCCTGTCGGGCCTGCCACATCACAGCGGCCAGGTCGGTGGCAGACAGAGGTCCCAAGCCGGCCTCGCGCGCCATGTCCTCGGCCAGGGCGCGGTCGTAGTCGTCGCCGCCCAGGGCAGAGTCGCCGCCAGTGGCCACCACCTCAAACACCCCCCGGGTCAGCCGCAGGATAGAAATATCGAAGGTACCGCCGCCCAGGTCATAAACCGCAAACAGGCCTTCGCTGGCGTTGTCCAACCCATAGGCGATGGCCGCTGCCGTTGGCTCGTTGATCAGGCGCAGTACGTTGAGGCCGGCCAGTTGCGCCGCGTCTTTGGTGGCCTGGCGCTGCGCGTCGTCAAAATAGGCCGGCACGGTGATGACGGCACCGTCGATGTCGGCATTGAAGCTGTCCTCGGCCCGGTAGCGCAGCGTGGCCAGGATTTCAGCACTGACCTCGACCGGGCTTTTTTGGCCGGCAACGGTGCTGATGGCCACCATGCCGGGTTGGTCGATCAGTTCATAAGGCGGCGGGGACTTGATGTCAGCCAGCCGGCGGCCCATCAAACGCTTGACCGAGGCGATGGTATTGCGCGGGTCGGCGACCTGCGCGGCCAGAGCTGTCTGGCCGATCTGGCGGCCGCCGCCTTCAAGGTAGCGCACCACGCTGGGCAGGATCACCTGCCCAGACTCATCGGGCAGGCACTCGGCCACGCCGTGGCGCACCGCAGCTGTCAGCGAATGGGTGGTGCCCAGGTCTATGCCTATACCAATGCGGCGGGCATGAGGGTCAGGCGCCTGGCCGGGTTCGGAGATCTGCAAAAGGGCCATGCGTAAATAGGCTGAGAATCGTTGTGAATGGGTGCAAAAGCATGTCGGCCGCACAGCGCTGCCGGGGCTGGCCGCTCAGGCGCAGATCTGGTCGATGCGGGCATCGATCTCCTGGGCAAAGCGCTCGACGAACATCAGTGCCCTGACCTGCTGGGCGGCCTGAGTCGCATCGGCCTGCTGGTCTAGGCTGGCTTCCAACTGCTCGAGCAATTGTGCTTTTTGCGCCTGAATTTCATCGGCCAGCGCCTCCAAGGCGACGGGGCTTTCGGCTTCTTCCAGCGCTTCTCTGTGCTGGATCTGCTGCATCAGAAACTCGGCAGGCATGGCGGTGTTGTCATGCGCCCGAATCGGCGAGCCGCGCAACTCGCACAGATAGGCTGCGCGCTTGAGCGGATTCTTCAGGCGCTGGTGGGCTTCATTGATGCGTACCGACCACTGCATGGCCAGGCGCTGTGCGGCCTGACCCTGGTCGGCGAAGCGGTCGGGATGAGCCTGGCGCTGCAACTGCTTCCAGCGCGCGTCGATGACGGCAGTGTCCTGGGCGAAGCGCGCTGGCAGACCGAAGAGCTCGAAGTCGTCAGATTGCAGGTTCACACGCGGAAGGACTCGCCACAGCCGCAGCGGTCTCTCTCATTCGGATTGATGAACTTGAAGCCCTCGTTGAGCCCCTCGCGCACGAAGTCCAACTGGGTGCCGTCGATGTAGGCCAGGCTCTTGGGGTCGACCAGCACCTTGACGCCGTTATCTTCGAAGATGACGTCTTCCTCGGCGATTTCATCGGCATATTCGAGCTTGTAAGCCAAGCCGGAGCAGCCGGTGGTCTTGACGCCCAGCCGTATGCCCACGCCTTTGCCGCGCTTTGCCATGTAGCGGTTGACGTGGCGAGCCGCAGCGTCAGTCAGCGTCACAGACATGGTGGTCGAATCGGTGGTGGACAAAACTCAGGCCGCCTGCGTCTGGCCGTGACGCTGCTTGTAGTCGTTGACCGCCGCCTTGATGGCGTCTTCGGCCAGGATAGAGCAGTGGATCTTGACCGGCGGCAAGGCCAGTTCCTCGGCGATGGCGCTGTTTTTAATGGATGCGGCCTCGTCGAGCGTCTTGCCTTTGACCCACTCGGTCACCAGCGAGCTCGAGGCTATCGCAGAGCCACAGCCGTAGGTCTTGAAGCGTGCATCTTCAATGACGCCGGTTTGCGCATTGACCTTGATCTGCAGCTTCATCACGTCGCCGCAGGCGGGGGCGCCGACCATGCCGGTGCCGACCGAATCGTCGCCCTTTTCAAAGGAGCCGACGTTGCGGGGGTTCTCATAGTGGTCAACCACTTTGTCGCTGTAAGCCATGTTCAAGTCCCTCTGGATGCAGGCGCTGCGAGCGCCCGATAAATCGTTTTAATGCGCTGCCCACTGGATCGAATTGAGGTCAATGCCGTCCTTGTGCATCTCCCACAGGGGCGACAGCTCACGCAGGCGGGCCACGTTCTCGCGGATGGTTTGCACCGCGTAATCAATTTCTTCTTCGGTGGTCCAGCGCCCGATGGTCATGCGCAGGCTGCTGTGGGCGAGCTCGTCGCTGCGACCCAAGGCGCGCAGCACATAGCTGGGCTCCAGGCTGGCCGAAGTACAGGCCGAGCCGCTGGAGACGGCCACACCCTTGATGCCCATGATCAGCGACTCGCCCTCGACGAAGTTGAAGCTCATGTTCAGGTTGTGCGGCACCCGCTTGTCAGGATGGCCATTGAGAAAAACTTCTTCCATGTCGGACAAGCCTTTGAGCAGGCGCTGCTGCAGCGCGTGAATGCGCTCGTTCTCGGCATGCATCTCGGCTTTGGCGATGCGGTAGGCCTCGCCCATACCCACGATCTGGTGGGTGGGCAAGGTGCCCGAGCGCATGCCACGCTCATGGCCGCCGCCGTGAATCTGCGCCTCGATGCGAATGCGTGGCTTGCGGCGCACAAACAGAGCGCCTATGCCCTTGGGGCCATAGGTTTTGTGCGAGGTCAGGCTCATCAGATCGACCGGCAGTTGGGCCATGTCGACGTCTATCCGGCCGGTGGCCTGGGCAGCATCGACGTGGAAAATCACGCCCTTGGCCCGGCAGATCGCGCCGATGGCGGGAATGTCTTGCACCACACCGATTTCGTTATTGACAAACATCACCGAAGCCAGGATGGTGTCGGGCCGGATGGCGGCCTTGAACACTTCCAGGTCGAGCAGGCCGTCGGCCTGCACGTCGAGGTAGCTCACCTCGAAACCCTGGCGCTCCAGTTCGCGGCAGGTGTCGAGCACCGCCTTGTGCTCGGTCTTGACGGTGATGATGTGCTTGCCCTTGCCTTTGTAAAAATGGGCAGCGCCCTTCAAAGCCAGATTGTTGGACTCGGTGGCGCCGCTGGTCCAGACGATCTCACGCGGGTCGGCGCCGATCAAGTCGGCCACCTGCTCACGGGCTTTTTCCACTGCCGCTTCAGCCTCCCAGCCCCAAGCGTGGCTGCGCGAAGCCGGGTTGCCGAAATGCTCGCGCAACCAGGGAATCATGGCGTCGACCACCCGCGGATCACATGGGTTGGTGGCGCTGTAATCCAGGTAGATCGGAAAGTGAGGTGTTTGCATGTGAACTCTGGAGAGGTTCTTAGCCTACAGCCCCCACCGGAGGCTGCAAGCACTGGGGTACAGGCCGCAAGGGCCCAGACTCAGGTCTTGGAGAAAGCAGCGCCCAAGGCAAAGACTGAATTAGGAGCGTTAATCCGAACCTGCTTAACCACCGGCGCGGCAAAGACGGCCTTCTTGACCGGCGGGGTGTTCTCAATGACTACGCCTTTGGCCAACTGGTCGTCCACCAGCTTTTGCAGGCTGACAGAGTCCAGGAATTCGACCATGCGGCTGTTCAGGGAGGCCCACAGTTCATGGGTCATGCAGCGACCGCCTTCGCCGTGGCAGTTTTCCTTGCCGCCGCAGTTGGTGGCGTCCAGGGGTTCATCAACCGACACGATGATGTCGGCCACGGTGATGTCGCTGGCCTTGCGACCCAGGGTGTAGCCACCGCCAGGTCCACGGGTGGACTCGACCAGCTCATGCCGGCGCAGTTTCCCGAAGAGTTGCTCCAGATACGACAGCGAAATTTGCTGACGTTGGCTGATGGCGGCCAGGGTAACAGGGCCGTTGTTCTGGCGCAGGGCCAGGTCGATCATGGCAGTGACCGCAAAGCGGCCTTTGGTTGTGAGACGCATTTTCAAGCTCCTTCAATGTTGCTTGACTGACGTTAGGTCCGCCGGCCGCCTAAGCGGCCGGTACGATTTCCACCCTCCCCGCGCCTTTGTTCCGACGACTTTGCGGACTGCCCTGTCACTTTTCTTTGTTGAGCGTTTTCATCAAGTATACCAGAAGAAACCCACTAATTTAATGGGACACCGATACCAATCAGTCGCGGAATGAACTTTACCGTTTTACCGGGTTTTTGCGCAAGGGGGCGCAAAAAAATTCAGGCAACGTTGGGCAATGCGTCGGTTCCGGCGGCGCCGAGCACCTGCTTCTGCAGGCGAGCCAGTTGGTCACGGACCCGGGCAGCTTTTTCAAACTCCAGGTTCTTGGCATGCTCGAGCATGGCCTTTTCCAGGCGCTTGACCTCTCGGGCCAGGTCTTTTTCGCTCATGTCGTCGACCGCCATGGCCTGCGGGTCGAGCCGGCTTTCGTCCTGCCCGGACTTTTCGCTGTAAACACCGTCGATCAGATCGCGAACCCGCTTGACCACCCCGCGCGGGATGATGCCGTGCTCCTCGTTGAAGGCCATCTGCTTGCGCCGGCGCCGCTCGGTCTCGCCCATGGCCTTGCGCATGGAGTCGGTAATGCGATCGGCGTACAGGATGGCCCGGCCGTTGAGGTTGCGTGCGGCCCGGCCTATGGTCTGTATCAGGCTGCGCTCGGCGCGCAAAAAGCCTTCCTTGTCGGCGTCCAGAATGGCCACCAGCGAGACCTCAGGAATGTCCAGGCCCTCGCGCAGCAGGTTGATGCCCACCAGCACGTCGAAGGCGCCCAGGCGCAGGTCGCGCAAGATCTCCACCCTTTCGACCGTGTCCACGTCGCTGTGCAGATAGCGCACCTTGACCCCGTTGTCTGACAGGTAGTCGGTGAGCTGCTCGGCCATGCGCTTGGTCAGGGTGGTGAT
>CANHGF010000098.1 GCA_947460065.1 Comamonadaceae bacterium | reverse complement strand
TGTTGCCTTGGGAGGAACGGGCATGGCCTTGACCTCGTCGTCGGTGAGGTCTTCGGGGCGTTTGGTCTTCCAGTTATTGGCCAATTTAGGGTCCTTGCGTATGACCGCAGCAGTCGGTGGCGGTGCGATCGTGCGATCGGTGGCCGACACATAGCTGGCCTTGGCGGCATCAGGCGAATGGGTCGGAATCACCGGCGCAGGAGCCGCCGCCAAAGCAGCGCGGCTCTTGGATTTGCGGGTGGGTTCGGGTACGGAAGGCGCCGGGGGCGCCGGGGGCATGGGGGGCGCAGCCTTCGGCGCGGGCGCGGGTGTCTTGACAACAGGCGCCGCCGCCTTGGCTACGATCGATTCGGTACTGGCTTTGATCAAGCCTTGCGGCGCAGGCTTGGCTGACGATTTCGTCGCCGGTTTGGGCTCCGGTTTGGGCTCCGGCTTGGCGATGGGCTTAGCGGCGGTTGCCTTGGGGACCGGCTTGGGAACCGGCTTTGGGGCGGACTTGGGCGCTGCCTTGGCTGGCGCTTTGGCGATGGCCTTGGGCGCTGCCTTGGCAGAGGCCTTGGGCGCTACTTTCACAGCGGCTTTGGGGGCTGCTTTGGACGCTGATTTTGGGGCTGCCTTCGGGATTGCTTTGAAGCTTGTCTTCGCAGGCGCCTTCGGAGCGGCCTTCGGAGCAGCCTTCGGGGCTGCCTTCGGGGCTGCCTTCGGGGCTGCCTTTGAGGCCGATTTGGCGGCAGGTTTGGGCGCCGGCTTGGGCTTACTTGCCGCCTTCACAGGCTGGGCAGGCTTTTTGGCTGCCGCTTTGGCAGGGGCTTTGGCTGGCGCTTTGGCGGACTTGGACGCCGCCTTGCCACCAACCGCCCTGGGCGCCGGCTTGGCCGAGGGCGCAGCCTGCGGCCGGTCAGCGATGGCCTGCAATCCTGCAGGCTGAGGCTTGTCGGTATGAACTGGAGCTTTCAAAGGGGTCTCCTGTGCGGTGGAACTGCGCGCGGCGGCAAGGGCCTGGCCCTGGGCGCCTGGCTCTTCAAAGCAACGGCGCCAAATGGGCACTGCCCTTTCTCCAACTCATGCATGGCAGGCTTCACTGTCTCGTGCTTGGCCCGCCTTCAAAACCCGGGGCAACCCGAGGTGGCGCGCGATTGTAGCGGCCCCAGCCGCATACGCTCAGGCGCCGAAAGCAGGCTGCCAACCAGGCTCACACCAAACACTGCTGCAGCCCCTGCATGAAGATGTCCTTGGGCAGATCAATGCCAATGAAGACCATCTTGCTCTGCCGCTTTTCGTCGGTGCCCCAGGCCGGGCCCAGGTCGCTGCCCATCAGCTGATGCACCCCTTGAAAGATCACTTTGGACTGCGTTCCATCCATATGCAGTACGCCTTTGTAGCGCAGCATGCGCGGCCCGTAGATGTTGACCACAGCACCGAGAAAATCTTCGAGCTTAGCCGGATTGAAGGCCCGATCGGCGCGAAAAACAAAGCTTTTGACGTCATCGTCATGGCGGTGGTGGTGGCCGTGCGAGGGATGGTCGCAATGCTCTCCATGCTCGTGATCGTGATCGTGGTGATCGTGGTGATCGTGCCCGGCATCGTCGTTCAAAAAGTCAGGGTCAATGTCGAGCTTGGCGTTGAGGTTGAAGCCGCGCAGGTCGAACACCTCGCTGACCGGCACCTCCCCAAAATGCACCGCCTTCTGAGGTGCCCGAGGGTTCATGTGCCCAATGCGGTGCTTGAGCGCAGCCAGTTCGTCGGCACTGACCAGATCGCTCTTGCTGATGAAGATCTGGTCGGCAAAACCGACCTGCCGCCGCGCCTCCTGCCGCTCGTCGAGCTGGGCCTGGGCATGCTTGGCGTCGACCAGGGTGACGATGGCGTCGAGCAGAAACTGCTCGGCAATTTCCTCGTCCATGAAAAACGTTTGCGCCACCGGGCCCGGGTCGGCCAGACCGGTGGTCTCGACCACCACCCGATCAAAATCGAGCAGGCCCTTGCGTCGCTTGGCGCCCAGCAACTGCAGCGTGGCGCGCAGATCCTCCCGAATGGTGCAGCAGATGCAGCCATTGCTCATCTGCACGATGGTCTCTTCAGTGTCGCTGACCAGAATTTCGTTGTCGATGTTCTCCTCGCCGAACTCGTTTTCAATGACGGCGATCTTGCGGCCGTGGGTTTCGGTGAGCACGCGCTTGAGCAGCGTGGTCTTTCCAGAACCGAGAAAACCGGTGAGGATGGTGACGGGAATGAGGCTCATAGTCAGGCCGATCGATGGGTCAACAGATGGGCGCAAGGCGCGCCGAGGCTGCGGGGCAGGAAGTGTAGTGGCTTGAGCGGGACTCGGTAGCAGCTCAGCCATACCCCTAGCCCCATGGAGCTCTCAGGGCTTGCGCAGCAAAACCAGCCCCTTGAGGTACTCCCCTTCTGGGAAGTTAATCGTCATCGAATGGTCAGGAGCGCCGCCCAGGCGCTCAACGATGAAAGCGTCGACGCCCGCGTCCAGGCCGGCGCCAGCCACAATTTTGTGAAACAAATCGGGGTTGATGCCGCCGGAGCAGGAAAAGGTCCACAGCATGCCGCCCGGGTTGAGCAATTGCAGGGCCAGGCGGTTGATGTCCTTATAGGCACGGGCGGCCCGCTCGGCGTGGGCCGCGGTGGGCGCGAGCTTGGGCGGATCGAGCACGATGGCGTCAAAGCGCCGGCCCTGCTGCAGGAACTGCCGCAAGCTGGCATTGACATCGGCGTCGAGCATCTCACAGCGCGCCTCGTCCAGGCCGTTGAGCCGCACATTAGCCAGCGCCTGCTCCAGCGCTGGCGCCGATGAGTCGATAGACGTCACCCGCTGGGCCCCAGCTGCCAGCGCCGCAACGCTAAAGCCGCCGGTATAGCAATAGCAGTTGAGCACGGTGGCCGGACTGCGCCTACCCGTCCACTCAAAAAACTTCTGCCGGTTGTCGCGCTGGTCCAGGTAAAACCCGGTCTTGTGGCCTTTGGCAATGTCCAGACCCAGCTGCCAGCCGTGCTCGCGCAAAACCATCTCGGTCCCCCCCTGCCCTGCCAGCCAGCCGGTGGCCTCAGGCAGGCCCTCGAGCGATCGAGAGCTGGTGTCGGAACGCTCGTACAGGCGCTGCAAGCCAGTCTGGGTCAGCAGCGCCTGGCTGATCACCGCTTTCCAGCGTTCGCTGCCGCAGCTGCTGAACTGGGCCACCAGGGTATCGCCATAGCGGTCGACCACCAGACCCGGCAAGCCGTCGGACTCGCCATGGATCAGGCGCACACCGTCGCTGGCAATGGCCATCAGCGAGCGGGCGGCGATGGCGCGAGCCACCTGCTGCGAAAAGAAGGCCGCGTCGATACGCTGTGCCTCGTCAAAGCTCCAGACGCGGGCACGGATGCGCGAGGTCGGGCTGAAAGCCGCCCAGGCTAAAAAGACGCCCTCGTGCGACTCGATGCGCACCGTCTCGCCCGCATCGGCCCCGCCACGGGCAATGGCACCGTCGAACACCCAGGGGTGCTTGCGCAACAGAGATTTTTCCTTGCCAGGTCGCAGTCGTATCGATTTCATACCGCCATTGTCGCGGCACGGGCAGATACTGAAGGACAGGCACCGAGGGCAAGTTTGAGGCCGCACGCTCTGTGCTTGGCCTATCGCCGCCCGTCCACTCAACGCAGCATGAAGTGCTGCGTCAAGCCCAGCGTCAAGGTGGGGCTGCTCATACCGCCGGGCTTCAAGGCGCGCATCTGCCCCAGACCCACCAACCACTGCGACTGAGGCCCCAGCCGATGGGCCAGGTTGAGCTGCCAGCGGGCCACGCCGCCGCCGCGGGTGGCCACACCACCACCGCCGGCCACGCCCAGAGCGAGCTCCGGGTTCAGGGCCCAATCCCCAACAGGCTGCCGCCAGCCCACGCCAAGAAAGCCCGACTGGTAACCGCCAGCCTGGCCGAGCATGGCAAAGGAGGTCTGGCCCAGCAAATAAGCGCTGGCGCCGATATCACGCTCGATCTGCAGGTCCAGGGTTTCGATGTTCAGACGGCCGACCGAGGCCCCCTGGCGCAGCCGGGCATTGCTCTTGATTTGACTCACGCCGGCGCGCAGCGCCCAGGCCTGCGGCCCAAGGTCCGGGGCAGCACGGCCCGGGGCCGGTCCCCAGCCACTGTCCTGCCAGTTGATCAAGGCGGCCAGGTAGTTGCTGCGAAAACGACCCTGGCTGTGCATATGGCCGGCTTCGAGCTGCAAGGCCCAAGGCTTGGACCCGGCCCACTGCAGGCCGCCTGCTGCCTGCGCCAGCAAGCCGCTGCCCGAGGCGATGGCACCACCGCCGCCAGTACCCAGGCCCAGGTCGAGATAGGCGGCCAGGCCGCTGCTGCCCAGCGGGGCATAGCGGCGCGCGCCCACCGTCCAGTCGGCATAGCCCTGGGCGTTGCCCCGGGCGGCACCCATGGTCTTGAGCACCGGCAGCCAGTCGCTATCGGCCAGCCCAAATTCGGCCTCAATGCCCAGCGCATCGAAGGCGGCAGACCCGGCCAGGTGATAGCGCGCCACCCTGGGGCGCAAGGCCTGGAGCCTCAGCGCAGCCGGCGGCTCGCCCAGGCTGCGCGTGCTTCGAGGGCTGACAGGGCTGACAGGGCTGGCGGGGCTACCCTGGTTATCGGCACTGAGGATGCCTGGATCGAAACGGCGCTGCAGCACCAGTTCCAGGCTGCTGGCGTGTATGGCCGAGCCGCGCACATTCAGGCGCGCTGCGCCCAACATCAGATCCCAGCCACGAGCGCCCCAGTCCCCCAGGCTGCGGCCCAGGCCCAGCCGGGCGCGGGTGCTCAGGCCGTCACCGGGCACCTGGCCGGCGCCACCGCCACCGCCCAGGTAGATGCTGGCATCCAGAAAATAAGGCCCGCCCAAAGGTATGGCTCGGCCCCATTCCACACCACCGAGGTACAAGCCCCCGGCCTCACCCAGAGCCGCCGAGTAAATGGTTGCGCCCAGGTAATAGCCGTCCTCCATGGGCCTGAGCAGGCCCAGGGTCAGCCCACCGCGCAA
The DNA here is from genome assembly GCA_947460065.1 of Comamonadaceae bacterium. Taxonomy (GTDB): domain Bacteria; phylum Pseudomonadota; class Gammaproteobacteria; order Burkholderiales; family Burkholderiaceae_C; genus Polaromonas. The sequence goes on along the minus strand of CANHGF010000098.1, from coordinate 2,935 downwards.
CTTGGACGGGTGGGGCTGTAGGCTGTCCAGGCCCAGACGCAAGGTGATGCCCGGGTCGCTGGGTGGCGGCTCCGCGAGGGCAGGGTCACCAGCGAGAAGGTACAGCAGCAGGGCAGTCAGGGTCTGCCCTGAAGCGCAGGTGATGTGCCAAGACATGGAGAATTTGGAGCCAATTTGCTCCAAATTTTATAAAACAAAACCATTTATGCAGTCAGCGAGAACGCTGACTGCAAGGGCCATGAATACCGAAAATGAAGACAGCCCAGGCCGGCCCTACCCGTCAGAGGCAGTGCCGACTACTTCTTGCCCTGCGCCCGCGGATGAGCCGCGTCGTAGACCTTGGCCAGGTGCTGAAAATCGAGCCGGGTATAGACCTGGGTGGTGCTGATGTTGGCGTGACCCAGCAATTCCTGGACGGCGCGCAAATCGCCGCTGGACTGCAGCACATGGCTGGCAAAGGAATGGCGCAGCATGTGCGGGTGTACTGGTGTGGCCAGACCGGCGGCTAACGAGCGGCTCTTGAGCCGCGCCTGCATCTGCCGGGCCGACAGGGGACGGCCCTGGCGGGTGATGAACAGGGCAGTGCTGGCATCGGCCAGGTCTGCCGACCAGGCGCTGCGCACCGCCAGCCAGGCCTGCAGCGCCCGCAGCACGGGCTGGCCCACCGGCACGCTGCGCCGCTTGCCGCCCTTGCCCAACACATGGACCTGAGCGTCTTGCACATCGATCCAGCCGCGCGCCTGCGCGCTGGCCTGAACATCGAGCCCGGCCACCTCGCCGATACGCAGGCCGCAGCCATAGAGCAGCTCGGTCAGGCAGTGGTCACGCGCATCCAGATCGGGCGCTGCACTCTCGCTTTCAAAGGCAGCCAATTGCACCGCCTCCTCCACGCCCAGGGCCTTGGGCAAGGGCTTGGCGGCCTTGGGCGCGCGCACGCCCTGCACCGGGTTGCTGGCCACCAGGGCCTCGCGCCCCAGCCAGCTGTAAAAGCCGCGCCAGCCCGAGAGAATCAGCGCAATGCCGCGGGCGCTGCGGCCGCGGCTGTGCATCTGAGCCACCCAGCGCCGCACGTGGTGGCTATTGACCTGTTCCAGCGCCACGCCGGCCTGCGCGGCATATTGCTGCAGCTTGAGCAGGTCCTCGGTATACAAAGCGACGGTGCGCTCGGCCAGGCGCTTTTGCACCCGCACATAGGCCAGGTAACGCTCAACGAGGGCCTGGGCCTGGGCGGGCCGTGCAGCTTCGGCGGCCGTCGCAGACGCCGGGCTCATGGCTTCAAGCCTGGGGCGCGGCCGTTGGGGTGCGCAGCCGCGACAAGGCCGCGCTGGCCAATTCGCCGATGCGCTGCAAAAAGTCGGTGGCCATGTCGCTCTGAAAGCGCTCGCGGTCGGACGAACCCAGCACCAGCGCGCCAAAGGCCTGCGGCGCTGCACCAGCGCGCAAGGCGATGACGGCCATCGACTGCACGACCGAGGGGTCAGCCAGCCAGCGCACCGACTCCTGGCCGGTGTTGGGGCCGCAGTAAGGGCGCTGCAGACCCGAGGCCCAGGCCTGAGCCTCTTCGCTGACGCCACTGGCAAAAGCCTGTTCAGCGTACTGCGCATCCACCCCCCAGACCCGAATGGCCGTCTGCGGAATCAGAAACTGTTTTTGCAGCTCGGCGGTGATCACCGCCGGAATGTCTTGTGGCTGGGCTGCCAAGAGCAGCTGCCGGCTCCAAGCCTGCATCTTGTCAGCGATGGCCGTGTTGTCCTGGCCGTGGCGCATCATCTCGATAAGGCGCTGCTCCAGGCCCTTGATCTTGTCGCGCAGCAGTTCGGCCTGGCGCTCTTGCAGACTCACAGCCCGCGCGCCATGGCCGCTGGACAGCTGCACGGTGGCCAACAGGGCCGCATGACGCTCAAAAAAATCCGGGTTGTTGGCCAGGAAATTGGCGATGTCGTCTTCGGTGATGGGGTGGGCGTTGGCCGAGTCGAGAGGATTCATGAAAGTGATTGTCTACGGTTTGTTGCGATGAACCAAGGCGGGACAGTCCCTGCAGCTGCCCGAAAGCGCCACATCAGAGACTGTCGGGCACCTCAATCTGCCCCTCGAACACCCGCGTGGCCGGCCCACTGAGCCGCACCGGCGCAGCAAGGTCGGTCTGGCCGGCCCATGCGATGCGCAAAGGCCCGCCCCGGGTCTGCACCTCGACCACCGCGTCGAGCAGGCCCTGGCGTATGCCCGCCACCACCGCCGCGCAGGCGCCGGTACCGCAAGCCAGGGTTTCGCCCGCGCCGCGCTCATAGACGCGCAGGCGCAATTGGCTGCGCGAGACCACCTGGGCAAAGCCGGCGTTGACGCGCTGCGCAAAGCGCGGGTGCGCTTCAATCAACGGGCCCCACTGCGCCACCGGCGCGCTGTCGACCTCGTCGACCCACAACACCGCATGCGGGTTGCCCATGGACAGCACTGCGACATTCACTGCCCCCGCCTCCCCGAGGTTCAAGGGCCATGTATCCCAGCCGGCAAAGGGCCGTGGCAGCAGGCCCGAGGCATCAAAAGGCACTTGGTCCAGCCCAAAAGCCGGCGGCCCCATGTCGACCGTGACACGCCCGTCGCCTTGCAGCTGGAGTTCGAGGACCCGGTTGAGCGTCTGCACCCGGATCGTGTCGCGCTGGCTCAACCCGCTATCGCGCACATAGCGCACAAAGCACCGCGCGCCATTGCCACAGTGCTCGACCTCGCCACCGTCGGCGTTGTGAATCACATAGGAAAAATCGACATCGGTGCGCCCCTCGGGCGCAGCGCGCACACTGAGGATCTGATCGGCCCCCACGCCGAAGTGGCGGTCGGCCAGGAAGCGGTATTGCGCCGCACTGAGCTGCAGCGGACCGCGGGTCTCATCGAGCACCACGAAATCGTTGCCGGCGCCCTGCATTTTGGTGAATCGGAT
>CANHGF010000097.1 GCA_947460065.1 Comamonadaceae bacterium | reverse complement strand
GGATGATCTCGCGCAGCTGCGCCGCGTCGTCAATGCGTTGCTCGCCCACCCGGCGCACCAGATCGCCTGGAAGCAGGCCCGCGGCTGCGGCCGCGCCGCCAGCCTGAACCTGGCCCAGCACCGGTCGGCTCCAGGGGCTCATGATGCCGATCTGACGGTAGAGGGCGGCATCGGGCTGGGCTTGCTCCAGGCCACTGAGGTCGAGCACCAGCTCGCGGCTCGGGCCACGCTCAGATTGGGCCTGCAGTATCAGCCTGAGCTTGTCCCGCTCGAGCGCCGCTTCGGCCAGACGCCAGCGCAGATCGTCAAAGGAGCGCACCGGCTCCATCGCCTGACCTTCAACCCCGGCCTCCAGCACCAGTTCGCCCGAGCGCAGACCAGCCGTTTGCGCCAGGGAGCCGGCAGCTGGCGTGGCCAGCACCGCCTTGGGCTGCTCCAGGCCCATCCAGCTGACCGCCGCATAAAGAAGGACGGCCAGTAACAAATTAGCCAGGGGGCCGGCGGCCACCACGGCGGCGCGAGCGGCCAGCGGCTGGTTATTGAAAGCCAGATGCCGCCATGCCGGCTCGACCGGTGCCTCGCGCTCGTCGAGCATCTTCACATAACCGCCCAGCGGCAGGATGCCGATCACAAATTCGGTGGGCTTGCCCTTGATCTTCCAGCGCAGGATGGGCCGGCCAAAACCGATGGAAAAGCGCAGCACCGGGATGCCACATGCGACCGCCACCCGGTAGTGGCCATATTCATGAATCGCAATCAGCAGACCCAGGGCCAGCAAAAAGGCCAGGATGGTGGTCATCCGGGTCCCATCTTGCGCACCAGGGCCAGCGCCCGCTCACGCGCCTGGCCGTCGATGGCCAGCAAGCCCGCCAGCTCGTCGACCTGCGGGGCCGACCAGGCGTCGAGCGTGGCCCGGTTGACCTGGTGTATCTGGTCAAAACGAATCCGTCCATCCAGGAAAGCCTGCACCGCTACCTCATTGGCCGCATTGAGCACCGCAGTGCCGCCCGTCGGCCCGGCCAGCACCTCCCAGGCCAATTGCAGACCGGGAAACCGCCGGGCATCGGGCGCCTCAAAGCTCATGGTGGGCAGGGCACGGAAGTCCAGCGCCTGCGCACCCGAGGCGACGCGCTCAGGCCATGACAATCCATAGGCGATCGGCACCCGCATGTCGGGCGTGCCCAGCTGGGCCACCACCGAGGTGTCGCGGTACTGCACCAGCGAATGGATGATGCTTTGAGGGTGAATCACCACCTCGATCTGCTCGGGCGTCATGCCAAAAAGGTAGCGCGCCTCGATGACCTCGAGCGCCTTGTTCATCATGGTGGCCGAGTCCACGGAAATCTTACGGCCCATCACCCAGTTCGGGTGGGCGCAGGCCTGATCAGGCGTGACCAGGTGCAGCGTGTCCACGTCGCGCTCGCGAAATGGGCCGCCCGAGGCGGTGAGGATGATTTTCTCGACCCGGTCAGCCCAGGTGGCCGGGTCCTCAGGGAGGGACTGGAAGATGGCTGAATGCTCGCTGTCGATGGGCAGCAGCCGCGCCCCACCTTCGCGCACCGCCCGCAGGAAAACCTCGCCACCGACCACCAGCGCTTCCTTGTTGGCCAGCAGCAAGCGCTTGCCCGCGCGGGCAGCGGCCAGGCAGGCCGGCAAGCCGGCCGCGCCCACAATGGCCGCCATCACCACCTGCACCCGCTCGTCGCTGGCGATGCGTTCGAGCGCGTCGGCACTGTCAAGCACGCGCGTGGCCAGGCCGGCCTGCGCCAGCTTGTCGCTCAATTCCTGGGCAGCCTGGGGCTGCGCCATGACCGCAAACTGCGGCGAAAACTGCCGGCACTGCTCGAGCATCAGGTCGACCCGGCTGGCTGCGCTCAGGGCGAACACCTCAAAACGATCGGGGTGCCGAGCCACCACATCCAATGTGTTGACGCCAATCGAGCCGGTCGAGCCGAGCACGGTGAGGTTTTGCTTCATGCGCTGAACCTTGAAAAAGCCACCAACATCATCGCCAGCGGCAACACCGGCAGCAGGGCATCGACCCGATCAAGCACCCCGCCGTGGCCCGGCAGCAGGCCGCTCGAATCCTTGACACCCGCGCTGCGCTTGAGCAGCGACTCCAGCAGGTCACCGACCACGCTCATCGCCGACAAAAACACCAGCGCCAGCACCATCACCGTGGGCCCGTGTTGCGCCAGCAACTGGCCTTGCAAGCTGCGCTGGGGCACCGGCAACTGCAGGCGCGATTCGACCGCCGACCAAATCAGGCCCAGGATCAACACGCCGAGCGCCCCACCGATAGCGCCTTCCCAGCTCTTGCCGGGACTGACCTGCGGCGCCAACTTGCGCGCAATCCAGCGCCCGCCCCAAGCCCTGCCTGCAAAATAAGCGGCGACATCGGCCATCCAGACCAGGGTCAGCACCGACAGTAAAAAATTGATGCCTAACATCCGGGCCTGCGCCACCGCCAGCCAGGCGGTCCACAACAGCAGCAGACCCAGCAGCAGGCGCAGCCAGCGCGGCAAGCCAGGCCAGGCCGGCACACCCCGAGCCAGCAGCCAGCTACCGCCCAGCACCCAGACCAGCGCCGCCAGGCTCCAGGCCACACTGAGATCGAGCAGCAGCCAGCCAGCCCACCAAGACGAGACGCCAGCCAGCAGGCAGGCCAAGCCCAAAAGCCAGGCGGCAAGGCCATGGAGTTGGTTGAGCCGACCCCATTCCCAGGCACCCGCGGCCAGCAGCACCAGACTCAGGGCCGCAAAAGGCCAGGGACTTGAATTGAAAAGGGCGGGCAGAAAGACCGCCAGCATGAGCACGGCAGTGATGATGCGCTGCCGTAACATGGGGTGATGTTCAGGCGGTCCTCAGACCGCCATGATGTCCTGCTCTTTGGACGCCACCAACTTGTCCACCTCGGCAATGTAGCGGTCGGTGAATTTTTGAATGTCGTCCTGGGCGCGCCGTTCGTCGTCTTCCGAGGCCTGCTTGTCCTTGACCAGCTTCTTGACGCCGTCGTTGGCGTCGCGGCGCAGATTGCGGATGGCAATCTTGGCATGCTCGCCCTCGCCCTTGACCACCTTGGTGAGTTCCTTGCGGCGCTCTTCGGTCATCGGCGGCATCGGCACCCGGATCAGGTCGCCCTGCGAAGCCGGGTTGAGCCCCAGGTCTGAGTCACGGATGGCTTTCTCAATCTTGGCACCCATGCCCTTTTCCCAAGGCGCCACACTGATGGTGCGCGCATCGAGCAAAGACACATTGGCCACCTGACTGATCGGCACCATCGAGCCGTAATAGTCGACCTGCACGGTATCGAGCAGGCCGGGATTGGCACGGCCGGTGCGAACCTTGGTCAGGCTGTTCTTGAAGGCCTCGATGGACTGCTGCATCTTCTGCTCAGCGTTGTTCTTGGTGTCCTGAATGCTCATGATGTGGGCTGCAATGAAGGAGAAAGGAAACGGTCAGACATGCACCAAGGTGCCTTCATCCTCGCCGAGCACCACGCGCCTGAGCGCGCCGCTCTTGAAGATGGAAAACACCTTGACCGGCAGTTTCTGGTCGCGGCACAGGGCAAAAGCGGTGGCGTCCATCACCTCGAGATTGCGGCCCATGGCCTCGTCAAAGGTGATGGAGGCGAAGCGGGTCGCGGTCGGGTCCTTTTTGGGATCGGCGGTGTAGACCCCGTCGACCTTGGTGGCCTTGAGCACGATCTCAGCGCCGATTTCAGCACCACGCAGGGCCGCGGCCGTGTCGGTGGTGAAGAAGGGGTTGCCGGTGCCGGCGGCAAAAATAACCACCTTGCCCTCTTCCAGATACTGCAAGGCCTTGGGGCGCACATAAGGCTCGACCACCTGCTCAATGGCGATGGCCGACATCACGCGGGCCGTCAGGCCCGCCTTGTCCATGGTGTCGGCCAGAGCCAGCGAGTTCATCACTGTGGCGAGCATGCCCATGTAATCGGCCGTGGCGCGGTCCATGCCCACCGAGCCCCCAGCAACGCCGCGGAAAATATTGCCACCGCCGATGACCACCGCCACCTGCACGCCCAGTCGGGTGACTTCGGCCACCTCTTCGACCATTCGAACAATGGTGGCCCGGTTGATGCCAAAGGCATCATCGCCCATGAGGGCCTCACCAGACAATTTGAGCAAGATGCGCTTGTAGGCTGGCATGGATGTCCCGCGAGTTTTGACGAAGTTTAGCGCCTGACTCCTGGCGATCAAGCGCCCTTGGCTGCGGCCACCTGGGCCGCGACCTCGGCGGCGAAGTCGTCAACCTTCTTCTCGATGCCCTCGCCCACCACGTAAAGGGTAAAGCCTTTGACCGTCGTACCCTTTTCCTTGAGCATTTGCTCGACAGTCTGCTTGTCGTTCTTGACGAAGGGCTGATTGAACAGCGACACCTCTTTAAGGTATTTCTGCACTGAGCCTTCGATCATCTTGGCGGCGATCTCAGCCGGCTTGCCCGACTCGGCGGCCTTGGCCGTTGCTACAGAACGCTCGCGCTCGATCAGCTCTGCGGGCACGTCAGCGCTGGTCAGAGACACCGGCTTCATCGCGGCCACATGCATAGCCACGTCCTTGGCGGCGGCCTCGTCACCCTCGAACTCCACCACCACACCGATGCGGGTGCCGTGCAAATAGGTGGCCAGCTTGCTGCCAGAGGCAAAGCGCTTGAAGCGGCGGACCGACATGTTTTCGCCGATCTTGCCGATCAGGCCCTTGCGCACGTCTTCGATGGTGGGGCCAAAGCCGTCGAGCGAGAAAGGCAAGGCGCCCACCGCAGCAACATCGGCCGGGTTGCCCTTGGCAATGCCTTCGGCAACCGCCTGGGTCAGAGCCAGGAAGCTGTCGTTCTTGGTGACGAAATCGGTCTCGCAGTTGACTTCCACCAGGGCGCCAACGCCGGCGGCCATGTGGACCGCCACCACGCCTTCGGCAGTAACGCGCGAGGCGGCCTTGCCGGCCTTGCTGCCGAGCTTGACGCGCAGCAACTCTTCGGCCTTGGGCATGTCGCCATTGGCCTCGGTCAGGGCTTTTTTGCACTCCATCATGGGGGCATCGGTCTTGGCGCGCAGTTCAGCGACCATGCTTGCGGTGATTGCCATGTTCTGATCTCCTAAGGACTTTGATTTCCACAGGTCTTTGCCCACCCGGGCAGAAACCCAAAACTTGTAAAAAAGGGGCTACGCGAGCCCCTGTGTGCAGCGGGCATTCGCCCTGGTCAGGCTGCGTTTTCAACCTCGACGAATTCGTCGTCGCCCTCAGCGGCCTTGACGATGTCGGTGACTGCATTGGCGCGGCCTTCGAGGATCGCGTCGGCGATGCCACGGGCATACAAGGCCACAGCCTTGGCCGAATCGTCATTGCCGGGGATCACATAGTCGATGCCTTCGGGCGAATGGTTGGAATCGACCACGCCGATCAGGGGAATGCCCAGCTTCTTGGCTTCGGCCACCGCAATTTTGTGGAAGCCGACGTCGATCACGAAGATCGCATCGGGCAGGCTGACCATGTCCTGAATGCCGCCGATGTCCTTCTCGAGCTTCTCGATTTCGCGCGTGAAAGTCAGCTGCTCCTTCTTGCTGATCGCATCAAGGCCGGCTTCCTGCTGAGCCTTCATTTCCTTCAGGCGCTTGATCGAGGACTTGACGGTTTTGAAGTTGGTCAGCATGCCGCCGAGCCAGCGCTGGTCCACAAAGGGCACACCGGCGCGGCGGGCTTCGGTGGAGAGAATCTCGCGGGCCTGACGCTTGGTACCCACCATCAAAATCGTGCCGCGGTTGGCGGCCAACTGGCGGGCAAACTTGCATGCGTCCTGAAACAGGGGCAGCGTTTTTTCCAGGTTGATGATGTGAATGCGGTTGCGATGGCCGAAAATGAAGGGGGCCATCTTGGGGTTCCAGAAGCGCGTCTGGTGTCCGAAATGGACGCCGGCTTCCAGCATTTCACGCATGCTTGTCGACATAGTTACTCCTAAGGTTGGGTCTAAAATCAGCGCCCGCCTCCAGGAACTCCTGAAGACACCTCGTCAGTGGCTGATTCGCGATTAGTCCTGTTCGCTGCCAAAACGTCCAAAACAAGAACTTTTCGAGCGCGACAAAACTTTTCGAGTATACCACCTCACGGTCGGCCCCCAGGGTCAGACCTGAACCCAGGAGTGCAGCCACCATGCCCGACCCCATCCCCGACTTGCAGCAATTGCGCCAGGCGCTGGCCAGCGGCCAGAGCCAGCGGCCGCAGCTGCTCGAACAGGCGCTGCAAGCGAGCACTGAGCGGCCAGCCCGGCACGCCTATCTGCTCTCGCCCCAAGCCGAACTTGAGCGGGCATTGAGCCATCCGTCTCAGGACGCCGGCCTAGACAACTTGCCTCTGGCCGGCATGCCGGTGTCGATCAAAGACCTCTTTAACGTGGCCGGCCAGCGCACCCTGGCCGGGTCTGTGGTCCTTGGCGGCGCAGCACCGGCCACGGCCGACTGCCCAGCCGTGGCCCGTCTGCGGGCCGCCGGCGGCCTGATCGCCGGGCGAACCAACATGACCGAATTCGCCTTTTCGGGTGTGGGCATCAACCCGCATTACGGCACGCCGGTCAACCCAAGCGATCCGCAGGTCGAACGCATCCCTGGTGGCTCCTCATCGGGCGCGGCCGTATCGGTCGCCCTGGGCGCGGCTGTGGCCGGTCTGGGCTCGGACACCGGCGGCTCGCTGCGTATCCCGGCTGCGCTGTGCGGGCTGGTTGGCTTCAAGAGCACAGCCCGTCTGGTGCCCACCACCGGGGCGATACCGCTTTCGACCACGCTCGATACCGTTGGGGCCATCACTCGCTCGGTGCGCGATGCCGTCGTTGTCCATGAGGTACTGGCCGCCCGGCAGGTACAGCGCACCGGCCGCAGCCTGCGCGGCGCGCAGTTGGCGGTGGCACGCACCTGGATGCTCGACGACATGGAGCCAGCGGTGGCGGCCGCCTTCGAAGCGAGCTTGCGCATCCTGAGCGAGGCCGGCGCACACATCCAACAATTGGAAATGAGCGAGATTGCCGAGTTGGGACCCATGAACGCCGGCGGCGGCTTTTCGGCCGCCGAAAGCCATGCTTGGCACCGCAAGCTGCTGGCCGAGCAGGGCCAGCGCTACGACCCAAGGGTGGCTCAGCGCATGTTGCGCGGCGCCCAGATGAGCGCTGCCGACTACCTGGACCTGGTGGCAGCGCGCGGAGCCTGGATAGAGCGGATGCGGCAAAAGCTGACCCCTTTCGACGCCGTACTCTCACCGACCGTGCCGATGCTGGCCCCGCCGATGGCCGCGCTCGAGAGCGACGATGCGCATTTCTTCAAAACCAATGCGCTGCTGCTGCGCAACACATCGGTGGTCAATATGCTCGACGGCTGCGCCATCTCCCTGCCCTGCCATGAAGCGGGCGCGCTGCCGGTCGGGCTGATGCTCTGGCACGGCGCCATGCACGACGATGTGCTGCTGCAACTGGCCCTGCAAATTGAAGCAGCGCTGGCCTCGGCAGGCAGGCCGACCGGCCGGCCGCGCTAAGGCGCCGGGCTGGGCCGCCATGCAACGCATCAGTGCCAACATCAGCTGGCCCCTGCACGGCATTGCCGCCAGCCGCCAGCTCGAAAGCCTGAGCCAGGCCGGCCTGGCGCCGCAGACCCTGATGCAGCGCGCCGGCCTGTCGGTGGCCAGGCTGGCGCAGGCGCTGGCGCCGCATGGCCGGCATGCGTGGATCGCCTGTGGACCCGGCAACAACGGTGGCGACGGCTTTGAGGCGGCGCTGCAGCTGCAGCGCTGGGGCTGGCACATCAGCTTGAGCTGGCTGGCCACGGACAAGGCGCCGGCCGACGCCCGAGTGGCAAGGCAACGCGCACTGCAGGCGGGTTTGCACATCCAGGAACAAGCGCCCGAACAATTTGACCTGGCCATCGACGCACTCCTCGGCCTGGGGGGCGACCTGTCCGATGAGCGCCCAGGCAGCGCACTGATGCGACATT
>CANHGF010000096.1 GCA_947460065.1 Comamonadaceae bacterium | reverse complement strand
GAGGCCATGCTCACGGTGCGCGCCCTCATGGACCCTGCCAAGGCCCAGACTTGAGCCGCAGGCTCAGTACTTGCCCAGCAACTGGCCGCCGAGTCCCGACTGCACCCCTCCGTCGTGGTTGTAGGTGGCCGAAGCCGATTCCTGTGCAACATAAGACTGCATGGCAGCGTTGCGCTGCATTGCCAATTGCAGCAAACCTGCATTGGCTTGGTGGGCGCTGCGTGCCTGTTCGAGCAGGCTGCGCGCTTGGCGCTGCTGCTCGGGATGAAGTCCGTCAATGTCGCGCGTCAGGCCTTCGAAGCCGCCCGGGTAGCGGCCGAGCTCATGCAGAGCTTGCTGCACCTGCAGCAGGGCGGGCTCTAAATTCTGCGACAGTAACTCTTGCAGGGCACTTTGCAGCTGCATCACTGCAGCCTGGACCTGGGTCAGCAGGACCAGTGGCCTGTGCAGGTCCAGGCTCACCGCTGTGTCCTGTGCAGGCTTTGCGCGATCAGGTCACGCAGCATGCCTTCGCCGACCTTCTCATAGTCGATGTGGAACTGGCCGGCGTCCAGCCGCTGGCGGATTTGCTGGACCAGGGCCTCGTCAGAAACAGCGGGGGCGGCCGCACCGAGCTGCGAGGCAGCGCTCAGTTGTAGGCGAACGGCAGGGGCCGAGCTCGGGGTAGCCGCCGCCTCTGCGCCAACGGTCGGACCTGAGCCCGCTTCCTGATCGGAACGGACGCCCGTTGTGCCCGGGCGCTCTGCCCGGGGCGGTGTGGTGGGCAGTGCGCCCGCGTCGGTGATGCGCGTGACCATGGTTTCAATCCATCCTGACTTCCGCAAGGCCATCTGCGACGGCCAGCGCACGAAGGGTTTTTCCGTCCCCGATTTTCACCTGAAACGCAGAGCCTGCCCCGGCGTCCGACAGGGCCACGCCAGAGCTCATGATTTCAAAGCCTTTGCCCAGGATTTTGACTTGAATTTCCATACCTCTCCTAATGACGGTCCGAATGCGAAGATTGTTTAGTCGCAGGGCTGAGCCTGGGCCCAGGTTGCGGGCCAGTTCCTGGCCCGCCCAGTCGTCGGGTGCGCCGGCCAGGTCTTGAGGCAGGCGGCCGCTGAGGCCCTGCATGGGTTGCATATCTTCTTGCGCAAGGCGGTGGCCGGCCGGCAGGCTGCGTTTGGCAACCCAGTAGTCCATCCACACTTGGACCTCCAGCATCAACTGACGCTGCCAGGGCCGGCCTGCGTTGCAGGAAACCTCCAGGCTCATTCGCCCCGGTGGGGGGGTCTGACTGAGCCAGCGCAAGCGCGTGGGAGCCTGGCATGGGGGCAGGCTGATCGGCCGCTGCGCCCATCTGACCTCGCTTCGCCGCCCCTCAAGGGCGGGATGCTGCTGGGCAAAAGCCAGCAGTTCCTCGGGAATCGGCCAAGCAGCCGGGTTCGCCGGGTTGGCCGATTGGGCCGCAGTCAGGCCGGGCACTGTGAGGGCAAAGAGCAGCAATGCAGCGACGGCCTTGGCCACTACGCAGCCTCCGCCATTTTGAGCATGGGAAACAGGGCACCGCTCGGTTCGACCGCCACTGCGCCCACCCGACGCGGCATGGGCACGCAGGCGGGTATGGGATACAGATTCATGCTCGCCTGGCGTCCTACCGCGTCGACCGGCAAGCGGGTCTGCCTGAGGCCGACCCTCAATTGCAGCGCATCGTCGCCGGGGGCTGGCGCTTGGCTGAGCAGGGCGGCGCTGACGGCATAGCGCTGGCCGCCCTGGTGAAACGACTGCAGCCGCATGCGTTGTCGACTTGCCGGGATCCACAGGCGCCAGCCGCCTTCGGGCAAGCTTTCGGCCCGAGCTTCCAGGCGGGCCAGTTGACGTCCAAGTTCGGACTCCTCGGCCGGCTCCAACTGGGCGCCGACCCAGTCCAGGCGCAATGTCAGCTGGCAGGTTTCTGCAAAGAGGCTGCTGGCGCGGTAGGCCCAGTCCAGACTGCCCTTCAGAAAGTCCAGTACGGCCTGATCGGCCCAGGCCCCGGCGACCTTGTGCTGGGGTGCAGGGTAGATGTCAGACAGTGAGAATTGCCCGAGGCTGACCAACCAGTCTTCGAGCGCCGACAGCCGGGCCTGGAGGGCCTGCGGATTTAGCCGGGTACTGCCGATTTCGGCGCGGATGCGGGCCAGTTCCGCCAGCCCGCCGCGGTGCAGTTGCTGGCTGTCCAGACCTTGGGGTAGTAGGGGCAGGCTGGGCGGTGTGCTGAGATTGTCCAGCGGGGGCTGGTCGCTCACTGGCTGCTGCGCGCCAAGCTTGAGCTTGAGCTTGTGCTTCCAGTGCTCGAAGTGTTCAAGCACGGTGGCGTCGGGTTCGACCTGGCCTTGCCGGGCCTGATCGATCCAGCTGGCGATCACGGGTGTGATGCCCCGGGTCATGAACAGCGCTTGCGCCTGGCCTTGGGAAAGCTGCTGGGCGAGTTCACCCACCATTTGCGCCACCGACGCCAAACCCGCGTTGCCCAGGGACTGGGCCAGGTCACGGGCATGCAGGCCGGCTTGCGGCAGGCCTTGCATATCGAGTCCGAGGCTGGCATTGAGCCCCGTCAGCGCCTGCTCGACGTCGTCGAGCACCAGCAGCCGGTGCTGGGCGAGCTGCGAAATGTCCAGGCTCACGCCTGAGCCCCAGCGTCCTGCCCGGCAGGCTCCCAGCTTGCATCGAGCAGGGCCTGAATATATTCGAGCTCCTGCAACACCTGATTCTTGTCGGCACCCCGGATCAGCCCGAGCTGGGTATTGCGCAGCTGCTCGTTGGCCGCTGCCAGTGCCGACTTGAGACGGCTCAGCCCTGCGGCCGCAGGGCTGCTGGTGGTCCCTGGCGAGGCCCGCGTCAGCGGCTCGACGACAGCCACAGCCTGGGTGGCAAGCTGGGCATCGGGAGGGGGGCTAGACGCCGGCAGCGCGGTCACGGCGCTGGCTTCTTCAATGTAGCGCGCCACTTGAGCGTGCAGTTGATGGACCTGGCTTTGCAGCGCCTGTCGCTGCTGCAGGAGCAGGTCCCATTGTTGGGCCAGCCGTTGCGAGCGCATGCGCAGGCTCCAGGCCAGCAAGAGGCTGCAGACCAGCGCCAGGATCAGTGCCGAAGGCAGCCACTGGCGCGCCAGCAGATGGCCCGACGGTTCGCTGGTTCGGGCCGGCTTATCGTCCGGGGCGGCAGCCGGCACCGCCGTGACAAATACCTTGGCCCATGCGACCTGTTGCAGCGCACGGGCCAGCGTGGCCACCGCCTTGCGCGATTCGACCACCGTGGCGCACTGCTGGGCATGGGCGTGGATGGCTGTGGTGAGGTCCGGCTTTTCGAACACCGACAGGCTGCGCCGGACCAGATCGAGGCGCCGGCCTTTGCTGGTCTCCAGCTCCTTTTGCAATTGGGTCAGCGCCTGCGACAGCTCGCCCCATACCGGGCAGGCGAGCTCTAAGGCCTGTACATTGGGCTCCAGACTCTCGCTGGCCAGCACGATGGTGAAAAGGCGCAGCAGCAGCCTGGAAAGGTCTGCCGGCGCGCGCTCCAGTTCTAGCCGCTCCTGCTCATACAGGCGCAACTGAGGATTGCTTCTGGACAGGCGAAAAAGTACCCCGTTAAGGACGGCTTCGTCGCCAGCGGCAAGCAGCTGCTTGCGTATTTCTGCCGACAGCAGTTGCAGATTGGACTCCAGCTCTTTGGCCAGGTAATTGGCGCTGCCCCATGAGCGTGCGGCGCTCAGGGCCTGTTGGGATTGATCAAGCCAGGCGCTCCATCGCTCGACAGTGATAGGGCGGCTTTCAGCGATGAAGGCCTGCATCTCCTCAAAAGCTGGACGCTGCGGTGCGACTTTTTCCGCCGCGACCGCAGTCGCAGGCTGGAGTGCGGGTACGGGCTCATGGTGCCAGGCCATGCCAGCCAGCCAGGCCAGCGCCAGCCACCAGCCTATCCACAGCAGTGCGAGGAATCGGGGAGGCGGAAACGGTCGTTCAGAGCGCATGAGTCTGTGCTGCGGGCAGCGCTGTCAGGTAGGTGCGCTGTTGGTGGGTGATTTGGCCCATGGTCGGTGTGGCCAGGACCGGGCCGCTGACCTCATCGACCCAGCAGCCCAGGAGGGCATCGTCCCGCCCCCGTGCCACCAGGCACCAGGGCCTGGGCTGGCTGGTGGCAAAGTAATGCGGGTCGGCCAGATTGAAGAGTTCCGTCAGGGGGCGCATGAAAACCGGCCGCCCTTCATGCAGCTCAGCCGTCAAAAAGGCACAGTAACGCTCTTCCTGCCCCGGCAGACAAGAAGGAAAAATCGCCTGCACCGCGTCCGCAAGAACGGCCATACCCTGCTGATCGATCATGAACAACACCCATCGCGATGGGCCAGCCGTGGTGGAAAACTCGGATGTGTCCGATTCCATGGGGTTTTGCTCCAGACCGAATTATAGATTTCGGAGGCTCTGAAAATCGGAAATGTAAAAATATGCGCTGGCCCGCGCCTTGGTGCGTCAGGTTTAAAGTCCCAGCAGTTTCAGGATGTCTTTGTCCGAAGCGTTAGCCTGCGCCAGCACTGCGGAGGCTGAATTCAGAATGATTTGATTCTTGGCCAGTTCGGAGGCGGCCTTGGCATAGTCGGTATCTCCCATCTGGCCGCGCGAATTGCTTTGTTGCACAACGCCGACCGATACATTGTTGCCGGCAGCCAGCAGTCGGTTCATGGCCGAGCCCAGCAGTGAGCGGCGCGAATCTACATTTTGAAGCATCGTGTCGAGCAGCACCAGGGCTTGGCCCGCCGCGTGCCTGTCGGCAAGGTGGCTGCGTGGCTGGCCCTCATCATTGTGGATAGGTTCGCCCAGGGCCACAGCGACCACACTGGCTCGTGACAGGCGTTTGTCTGAGGTGTCCCAGGTTAGTGCGTCCAGCATGCCCCGCTCGCCGGTGAAGTCCTCGAACCGGTATTCGATGGTTTCGCCCGCATTGGCGCCGATCTGGTAGCGCAGCAGGCCAGCCTTCTGGAGCAACTCGTCGTCGGCAGGCTCGCCCTTGGCTACGGCCGCACCGCTCGATTGGGCGTTCGCTGCGGCGATGCCTGTGGCGTGATCGACCCCTGCTACAGCGGCCTGAAGGGTCACCTGACTGGCGCTGTAGCCGGCAGCGCCGACCGTCAGTTGCGTCACGCTGAAGGGGTTGCTGCCCGAAGTGGAGCTCAGCCTCAACTTTCCGTTGACCAGGCTGGCCGAGACGCCGAGCAGTTGCCCCTGGCTTTGCAAGGTGTCGATCTGGCTCTTGAGTTGACTCAGCGCCTGGCTTGCCGTGCTGCTGGCCCCGGAGGACACGGTCTGCCCCAGCAGCTCAAAGGACGCTTGCACGGCAGCGCCGCCGGTTTGCACCTGAACCAGTTGCGCAAGGCGGTCGAGCTCACTGCCGCTGGGTTTTTGGGCCGGCGGGCTGCCACTGACCAGCACGTCGTCGAGAAACATGGTGGCGCCGGTGGCGCGGCCACCCGAGAAATCGTAGGAGCCCGATACAAAGACAAACTTGTAGTTACCCTCTGTGGGTATTTGCATGCTTGCGCTGACCCAGCTGGTGGCGTCGGCCAGGCTGGTGCCAGTGCTGTTAAGCAGTTCGGTGGTGGCGCCGGTATCGGTATTGACCAGGTAGGCGTAGACGTCAAAAGTATCTGTATCTCCGGTGGCCCGCCATTTGAAGGATACGCTTTCGCCGGCGGGGATGTAGAGGTCATCGGACACGATGTAAGGGCCGTGGCTGACGCCAAAGCGATCGACCACCAGTGCGGTGGACTTGAGCATCATGCTCTTGGTGCTGCCCGGTGCGACGGACGTGTTGCTCAGTTCGGCCGTGTAGGAATTGGTGACGTCGGTGTAGGAGCCGCTTTCAGATCGGTTGTCGACCGGGGTGGGGTAGCCTGCGATGCTCTGGCTGCCATCGAGCTTGATCCGCTCGGGGTACAGGGTCCAGCCCGGCACGGTGGTGCTGCCAACCACGCCGCTTTCGAAGTCGCCGTTGACGAAGGGCGACAGGTAATTGATGCGCAGGGGCTGACCCGCCTGACCGTTTCTGACGCTGTCGATCATGCCGAAGGCCTGCGCGCTGCCTCCCAGCCCCCTGTAGACGGTGCTGCCCACCACCGACAGGCTGCCAGCAGTGAGGTCGGGCTGGCTCGCAGCAGGCAAACTCAGCGCGCTAGAGCCGGTGTAGCTGTACTGGATGTAGCCGTCCTGGCGATCTTCGACCAACTCTTCTGTGTATGGGCTGGTGATGCTGATGTCGGTCACTTGCGGCGTTTCACCGTAGCGCCCCAGGCCAAAGCTGGAGGCGCTCAGTCCACTGATGCTGCTGTCGTACCAGACGGACAGGTCGCGCCCATCGGGCGTGCTCAGCGCGACCGATCCGTCGCCGCTGAGGTCGGCCACAGCCCCGTGCAGGTCCCGGCTGGACTGAATCGCATTGATGATTTTCCCCAGCCGGGCGTCGGGCAGCTCGTCCTTGACAAAGGGCACTGTCACCTTCACGCCATTGACGAACAAGTCGTAGTTGCCGCTGGGCAGGGTCGCTGTGTCCAGTTCTCCCTGGCCGATGCGCTGTGCTGGTACGGCGCTATCGTGGACCTGCTGCTGCATATTGAGCAGCGCCATGCCGCCATTCCATTGGGTGGAACTGGCGATGTGATCGATTTCCTGCTTCAGTTGCTGGTATTCCTGGTCCACGCTCTGGCGATCTGCCTCGGTCAGCACATCGTTCAGGCTCTGGACGGCCAGTTCCCGCATGCGCTGCAGCATGCTGGCGATTTCTAGGGTGGCGCCCTCTGCGGTTTGCAACATCGAGCAGGCGTCGCCAATATTGCGCAAGGCCTTTTCGAGGCCCTGAATCTGCGAGGTCATTCGGCTGCTGATGGCCAGTCCGGCGGCGTCGTCTGCGGCCGAGTTGATGCGCCGTCCGGTAGACATATCCCGCATGGTTTGCGTGATCCCACGGTTGGCCATGCTCACGCCCAACTGGGCGCGCATTGATGCCAAATTCGTGTTGATAACGCTCATAGTCTTGCCATTGATCGACTGTGGTATCGCCGAGGGTGTCAAAAACCCATCGGCAAGCGATCAAAGCAAGAGGGATGCCAGGCTTTAAACCGGCAGATTGGTAATTTCTTTGTAGGCCTCTACCAGCCGATTGCGAACAGCGATCATTCCTTGTAGAGAAAGGTTCGCCTTTTGGGCTGACAGCATGACTTCTTCAAGGCTGAGCTTGCTTTGCCCCGTGGAGAAGGACTGGACTTGGGCCTGCGCAACGTTTTGTGCTTCGTTGACGTCCTTGACCGCCTGAAAAAGCAACTGCTGAAAATCAGGCGCAGCCGAACCCGGGCCCGAGGCTGGGGCCGGCATGCCGGCGGCCATGTCGCCCATGACTTTCATGGCCTGATTCAGTTGTTGCAGGGGATCGCTGCTCACGATCACGTTCCTTCAGGGATATATAAATCAGGAAACTGTTCCCGATAGGCTTTCAGTTTATACCTGAGCGCGCGCTCTGACAAGCCAAGGACAGCAACCGCTTTTCTGCGGTTACCGCCTACCTGCGTCAACACATGCAAAATATGTTCACGCTCGACGGATTCGATGTCCATGCCTGCCGACCCCGCGCGCATAGGCGCTGCAATTTCTGTCGCAGGCTCGGCCTGCGGCCTTCCCTCCATAGGTTCTAGTTCAATATCCCGGGGTGTGATGAACTCGCCGTCGGCCATCAGCACGGCTCGCTGCATCGCATTTTCTAGCTCTCTGACATTGCCGGGCCAGGGGTGTTTGAGCAGGGCTTCAACCGAAGCGGGCGACAGTTGCAGTGGGCGCTGGGCGTCAGCGTAACGGGTGAGAAAGGCGTGGGCCAAGGCGATGATGTCGCGGGGGCGGTCGCGCAGTGCCGGAATTCGAATCGGAAATACCGCCAGGCGGAAATACAGAGCCTCCCGGAAACGCCCCTGTCTGACCTGCTCGAGCAGGTCGCGCTTGCTGGCTG
>CANHGF010000095.1 GCA_947460065.1 Comamonadaceae bacterium | reverse complement strand
GCTGCTTACTTGACAGAGCTTTTTGAAGCATCCGCTCGACTTTTTTTTGCTGTTGTCCGAAGACGTCGCAGTGATCAGCCGAGCCATAGACTATAGCACCATTTTTTGGCCCGTTCAAGCTGGCGCAAAAAAAGATTTCAAGGAGTCCCTTCGGCTATGCGGGCACAACATGCGGCCTCAGAGGAGAAATCATGAAAAGCAGAGACTGCAATCAATGACTCGAAGGTGGGCCCCACTGAGCCATTCCTCGAGCGAAGGGCCGCAATAGGAGCTCGGGCCTAAGGGGGCCAGCCGCATAATCGGCGACCACTTGTACATACTGCTCATGGCTCTTATTACTCTGCTCGACGCGCAACTGGCCTACGGCCACGTGGCCTTGCTTGACCATACCGACTTCGCGCTGGAGGAGCGCGAGCGAATCGGTCTGATCGGTCGCAATGGCACAGGCAAGTCGTCCTTGCTCAAGATCTTGGCCGGAATTGAGAAGCCTGACGATGGGCGCCTCTTGCTGCAGCAGCAGTTGCGCATCGCTTACGTTCCGCAGGAGCCGGAGCTGGCCGCGCAAGGTACGGTCTTTTCTGCTGTGAGCGAGGGGCTGGCTGCCGTGCAGGCTTGGATTGATGACTACTTGCAAGCGCGCGAGGGCGCCGACCTTGACGCATTGCAATCGCAGATCGAAGCGCAGGACGGCTGGAACTGGGAGCAGCGGGTGCAGGAGACTTTGCAGCGTCTGCAACTAGATGGCTCAGCGGTCGTGGGCACGCTGTCAGGAGGCATCCGCAAACGGGTAGCTCTGGCACGCGCGCTGGTCACCCGGCCGGATGTGCTTTTGCTCGACGAGCCGACCAACCACCTCGATCTCGACGCCATCACCTGGCTGGAAGACCTGCTGATCGACTTCAAAGGCAGCGTGGTCACCATTACCCACGACCGGGCCTTTCTTGACCGGGTGGCCACCAGCATCATTGAACTCGACCGCGGCCATCTGCGACGCTACCCCGGCAACTTTGCGCAGTATCTGGCGCAAAAGGAAGAGCAATTGGCACAGGAGGCGGTGGTGCAGGCCAAAGCCGATCGCCTGCTTGCTCAAGAGGAAATATGGATACGCAAGGGCGTTGAAGCCAGGCGCACACGAGCCGTGGCGCGCATCAAGCGGCTGCAGGAATTGCGCGCCCAGCATGCGGCGCGCCGCACAGCCCTCGGTCGGGTGAATCTGGATCTGAGCAGTGGCGAACGCAGCGGCAAGATCGTGGCCGAGCTCGACCAGGTCAGCAAGAGTTACGACACCGAGGCGGGTCGCCGAACTGTGGTCCACCAATTTAGCGCCACGGTCCTGAGAGGCGACAAGATAGGCCTGATCGGGCCTAACGGCGCGGGCAAGAGCACACTGCTCAAGCTATTGCTCGGCCAACTACCACCCGATGGCACCGATCCACCCGGCACGGTCAGGCTGGGGACACAGCTGCAGATCGCTTATTTCGACCAGATGCGCGATGCATTGGATCTGAACGCCACGCTGGAGGACTTCATCAGCCCTGGCAGCGAGTGGGTCGAGGTCAACGGGGAGCGCAAGCATGTGCGCAGCTATTTGGGTGACTTCCTGTTTTCGCCGGCACGCGCGCAGTCGCCAGTACGCACGCTCTCGGGCGGCGAGCGCAACCGCCTGCTGCTGGCCCGGCTGTTTGCCCGGCCGGCCAACGTGCTGGTGCTCGACGAGCCGACCAATGATCTGGACATCGACACGCTCGAATTGCTCGAGGAGTTGCTGCAGTCCTACGACGGCACCGTCCTGCTGGTCAGCCACGACCGGCGTTTTTTGGACGGAGTGGTCACCAGCGTGATCGTCCACGAAGGCACAGCCGAGCGGCCAGGGCTGTGGCGGCAGTACGAAGGCGGTGTCAGTGACTGGCTGGTTCAGTCAGCGCGGGCTCGGCAGATCGCGGCAGCTTCTGGCGCACCTAAAGCCGCTGTAGCGCCGGTAGCCCCAGCGGTCACGACGCAGATAGCCTCCAGTGCGGCCACACCGCCCAGCAAGCGCAAGCTCAGCTATCGGGAGCAGCAGGAGTTCAAGGCACTGCCCGGCCGCATCGAGGCGCTGGAGTTGGAGCAAAAAAATCTGGACCAATCCCTGGCCGATGGCAGCGTCTTCGCCAAGGACCCCCAGCGCGCGAGCGAGCTGAGCCTGAGGGCGGCGCAGGTCGAGGAGGAGTTGATGCAGGCACTGATGCGCTGGGAAGAGCTGGCGCCCTGAGCTCGAACCCAAGGCACTAAACTGTAGCGGCAGCCCCGGCGCCTGTGCGCTCTGGCCTCCAGCCATGTCCGAGCCCCAAAGACGTTCCTCCAGTGAAGATCCCGAGCAGACCCTGCAACAGCGCGGTCTATCGCCTTTCGGGCCCCTGAAGTCGCCGGTCTTTCGCATGCTGTGGGTGACCTGGCTGGCGGCCAACATCTGCATGTGGATGAGCGATGTGGCGGCGGCATGGCTAATGACCTCGCTGACCACAGAGCCGATTTGGGTGGCCCTGGTGCAGACTGCGGCCACGATACCGGTGTTTCTGCTGGGCCTGCCCAGCGGCGCTCTGGCCGATATTTTGGATCGGCGCCGGTATTTCATGGCCACCCAATTCTGGCTGGCAGCCAGCGCCACCGCCCTGTGGTTAGCGTGCATCTTGGATCTGATCACCGCCCCCCTGCTGCTCGCGCTCACTTTCCTCAATGGCATCGGTCTGGCCATGCGCTGGCCGGTGTTTGCCGCCCTCATCCCGGAGGTGGTGCCGCGCCAGCAACTGCCTCAGGCCTTGGGGCTCAACGCGGTGGCCATGAACACCTCGCGCATCCTGGGCCCGCTCATTGCCGGAGCCTTGATCGCTGGCGCTGGCACCGCCTGGGTGTTTGCGCTCAATGCGGCCCTGTCGGTGGCCGCTGGCCTCATCATCATGCGCTGGCGGCGGGAGCAGCGCCCCCACCCTCTGGGGCGAGAACGGTTTTTCAGTGCGATGCGAGTTGGCTTGCAATTTACCCGCCAGTCACCGCATTTGCGCGGCGTGCTGGTGCGGGTGTTTCTCATCTTTTTCCATTTCACCGCACTGCTGGCGCTGCTTCCGCTGCTGGCGCAGGGCCTGGGTGGCGGCGCCGGTGGCTTTACTCTGCTGCTGGCCTGCATGGGCCTGGGGGCGATCACCGTGGCCCTGGTGCTGCCTCGACTGCGACAGCACATGGGTGCGCAGCGACAACTGATGTTCGGCACTTTGATCCAGGCGGCGGTAACCGCAGGTATGGCCTTGACGCCTAACCTGCTGCTTTCCGCGCCCTTGATGTACCTGGCTGGCATGGTCTGGCTGTCCAACGCGAACAGCCTGAGCGTCTCAGCTCAAATGGCCCTGCCGGACTGGG
The DNA here is from genome assembly GCA_947460065.1 of Comamonadaceae bacterium. Taxonomy (GTDB): domain Bacteria; phylum Pseudomonadota; class Gammaproteobacteria; order Burkholderiales; family Burkholderiaceae_C; genus Polaromonas. The sequence continues at coordinate 4,671 of CANHGF010000095.1, read as the reverse complement.
TCCGCGCGCGCGGCATGTCCGTGTTTCAGATGGGCATCATGGGCGGCACCGCCTTAGGCGCTGCGGTTTGGGGCCAGATCGCCACCATGACCAGCGTGCAGACCAGTCTGCTGATGGCCGGTGCCAGCGGCGTGCTGGCCCTGCTCCTGACCCGCCGTCGCCTGCCCGACCTGAGCATCGAGGAAGACCTCACCCCCTCGCGGGTCTTGCAGCCGCCCAAAAGCCCCGCACCCGCACAAGGGCGCGTGGCAGTCCATATTGAGTACCAGATCGACCCCCGGCAGGCAGAGCCCTTTTTAGCGCTGATGGAAGAAAGCCGGCGCAGCCGGCTGCGCCAGGGTGCGCTCGAATGGGCACTGCTGCACGACATCAACGAGCCCGGACGCTATATTGAACAGGTGGTCGACGAATCTTGGACCGAGCATCTGCGGCGCTTTGACCGCATTACCGCCGCTGACGTGGCCTTGCGCGAGCGCAAGCTCGCCTTCCACTTGCTCGAGGACGCGCCCGTCGTTACCCGCTACCACCTGCAAGACCCGCGGGTTTGAAGCCCCTCAAAATGACTCATGCGGGCCGAGGTAGCGCCACTGGCCCAGCGGCAGCTGGCCCAAGCTAACCCGCCCCATGCGTATGCGCTTGAGGCCAGTGACCTGCAGGCCCACCTGCTCGCACATGCGCCGAATCTGGCGCTTCTTGCCCTCGCGCAGCACAAAGCGCAGCTGTTCCGGGTTTTGCCAGCTCACCTGAGCAGGCCGCAGCAGACGTCCATCCAGACTCAGGCCCTGACGCAAGAGGCTGAGCTTTTCGGCAGGAAAGAGAGCTTGCACCCCCTGGGTGTGCTCGCCGTAGCTAACCCGCACCAGATACTCCTTTTCAACATCCGAATCCTCACCGATGAGCTGGCGGGCGATGCGCCCGTCCTGGGTAAGGACCAATAAGCCGATCGAGTCAATGTCCAGCCGGCCGGCCGGAGCCAAACCCTTAAGCTGTTGCGGCGACCACCGCATGGGGCTGCTGCAGCCCTGCCAACGGCTGCCGGCCTGCAGCAGGCTGACCGCCGGTTTGTGTCCGTCCTCGGCCTGCGCGCTCACATAGCCGACCGGTTTGTTGAGCAAGATGGTGACCTGCTGGCTCTGACGTTGGCGGGCCTGCGGGTCCACCTCGATACGGGCACCGACGGGCACCGCCAGGCCCAGGACAGCCGGCTGGCCGTCGACCCGCACCCAGCCGCGGGCAATCCAATCGTCAGCCTGCCTGCGCGAGCAAAGGCCTAAATCGGCCATGCGCTTGTTCAGGCGCACCGCCTGCTCACTCAGGTCCGGGGCCGCACCTTTGGCCGACGGCACGCGCACGGCGGCAGGGCGGGGGGGCCGAGGAGTCAGCGCAGCAGGATCTTGGGTCATTTCGGGGTACCGGACAGGAAAGGGCTCGTCACTGCGAGAAATTGTCGCTGCGCAGGCGCGCCAGATCGAGCACCCGAAGGCCACCATATTCCACCCGGATCACCCCATGCCGCTCCAGGGTTCGCAGCGCCTCATTGACCCGCTGCCTCGACAGCCCGACCAAATAAGCCAATTCCTGCTGCGTGATGCGCAAGATCTCACCGACCGCAGGAAACAGGACCGGGTTGAACAAGGCCGCCAAATTGCGGGCAACCCGCAAGTCCGGACTGTTGAGCCGGTCGATCTCGCGCGCCGCAATGAACTGCGCCAGCCGCTCGTTGAGCTGGCGCATCACAAAGCGGTTAAAACCAATGGAGTGATCGAGCAGCCAGTCAAAGGTCTCCACCGGAAGACCGGCCACCCGGCTGCGACGCAGCGCCAGCACGTTGTAGCGGTAGGGCTCACGCTTGAGCGCGGTGCCCTCGCCAAACCAGCCCCCGGGCGGCAAACCAGAGAAAGTTATGGTGATGCCCTGGGCACTGTCGCTGCTCATCTTGAGCAGCCCGTCGATGACGCCAAACCAGTAAGTCACCTCCCGGCCGACCCGGCAGATGTGATCACCCGGCACCGCCTGGCTGACCACCAACTCGGCCACCGCCCGCTCCCGTTCTGCCGGCAGCAACAGACCCAGCCAAGGGATGCCGTCGAGCTCCTCAGCGCTCAGGGCCCGGCGCCGCTGATAAAGAGTGGGCTCAATCGTCATGGTGGAGACAAGACTGACAGTCGGCTTTCGGACAAGGGAAGCTGTCTAGGGTAAATCCCAGTGAGATAGATCCTTGATTGTCGTCGCAATGACAACATGGCGTCAAAGCCAGGCTTAGCATAACTGGTAACCAAAGTGACTGCAGGTCCAGGCCTGCTTGCACCCTCCCCAAAGGTTTTCCATGCAGACGACTTTTCCCAAGCTCCTGCTCGAGCATGCTGCTCGGCGCCCCCAGGCTCCCGCCCTGCGCGAAAAGGAGTATGGCATCTGGCAGGCCCTGAGCTGGGCCGATCTGGCCAAGCTGGTTGAACACATGGCATGCGGCATGCACCAACTCGGTCTCCAGCGCGGTCAGCACATGGTGGTGATTGGCGCCAATCGGCCCCGACTTTATGCGGCGATGCTGGCCGCCCAATCGCTGGGCGCCATTCCTGTACCGCTGTACCAGGATGCGGTGGCGGCCGAGTGCGTGTTTCCCATCACCAACGCCGAGGTGCAACTGGCGCTGGTGGAGGACCAGGAACAGGTCGACAAGCTGCTGGAAATCCGCGACCAGTGCCCGCTGCTGCAGCGCCTCATTTATGACGACCCGCGCGGCCTGCGCAGCTATGACGCCCCCGGCTTGGTGGGTCTGGACCAGATGATTGAACAAGGCGCGGCCTGGGCCGCCAAGCACCCTGGCTTTTTCAAGGAGCAGGTCGACCTGGGCCAGACCGGCGATGTGGCCGCCATGTTTTTCACCTCCGGCACGACGGGCAACCCCAAAGGCGTAGTTCACACCCACAGCACGCTGATGGACCGCGCCCAGGCCGGCGCCGAATTCGACAGGCTCAGCGAGCGCGAAGAAGTCTTGGCCTATCTGCCGCCGGCCTGGATCGGACAAAACATCTTTAGTTACGCCCAGTGGCTGGTCTGCGGCTATGTGGTCAACTGTCCCGAAAACGCCGGCACCGTCTCCATCGACCTCAAGGAAGTGGGTCCGACCTACTATTTCGCGCCGCCACGGGTCTTCGAGGGCATGCTCACCAGCGTGACGATCCGCATGGAGGATGCTGGCAGCCTCAAGCGCAGCATGTTCAAGTCATTCATGGCGCTGGCCAAGCGCGTGGGGCCACAACGCATGGACGGCAAGGCCCTGAGTCTGGGCGATCGGCTGCTGTATGCCCTGGGCGACCTGCTGATCTATGGTCCCTTGCGTAACACCCTGGGCTTTTCGAGGGTGCGAGTGGCCTATACCGCCGGCGAGGCCATCGGTCCGGACCTGTTTACCTTCTACCGCTCCATCGGCATCAACCTCAAGCAACTCTATGGCTCGACCGAAACCGCCGTGTTCGTCTGCCTGCAGCCTGACCATGAAGCACGAGCCGACACAGTGGGCGTGCCCATCCGAGGCGTGGAGATCAAGGTGGCCGAGAACGGCGAGATTCTGGTCAAGTCTGCTGGACTGCTCAAGGGCTACTACAAAAACCCCAAAGCCACCGAAGAGGTGCTGACCGCCGATGGCTGGTACCACACCAGCGACGCCGGCTTCATCGATGCGCATGGCCACCTCAAAATCATCGACCGGGTCAAAGACGTAGGCCGCATCAAGGGCGGGCCCAACGATGGCGCCATGTTCGCGCCCAAATACGTCGAGAACAAGCTCAAGTTCTTCCCCTTCATCAAGGAAGTGGTGGCCTTCGGCGATGGCCGCGACATGGTCTGCGTGATGATCAACATCGACTTCGATGCGGTGGGTAACTGGGCCGAGCGGCGCAATCTGCCCTACGCAGGCTATACCGATCTGGCCGGTAAAGCTGAGGTCTATGAATTGATCCGCGAGTGTGTCGAACAGGTCAACGCCGACCTGGCTGCCGACGCCTTGCTGGCTGGCTCGCAAATCAGCCGCTTCCTGGTTTTGCACAAGGAGCTCGATGCTGACGACGGCGAGTTAACCCGCACCAACAAGGTGCGCCGCGGCTTCATCGGCGAAAAATACCAGCCGCTGGTCGATGCCCTGTACTCGGGCAAGCAGGAACAGTACATCGAAACCGCGGTCAAATTTGAAGATGGCCGCAGCGGCAGCGTCAGCGCAACGCTCAAACTGGGCGATGTCAAAACCTTTCAAGCCGTCAAGGCTGCCGCGTGAACGCGCCCCAGCACAGCCCCACCATGACCCAGAAAAAAATCGGCGACGTCATCCTGGACGTCAAGAACATCTCGCTGAGCTTCGGCGGCGTCAAAGCCTTGACCGACATCTCCTTCAACGTTAAAGAGCACGAGATTCGCGCCATCATCGGGCCCAACGGCGCAGGCAAGAGCTCGATGCTCAATTGCATCAACGGCGTCTACAAGCCCCAGGAGGGCTCCATCACCTTCCGCGGCCAGACCTTCCGGCACATGAACAGCCACCAAGTGGCTGTTATGGGGGTGGCCCGCACCTTCCAGAACCTGGCATTGTTCAAAGGCATGAGCGTCCTCGACAACATCATGTCGGGGCGCAACCTCAAGATCAAAAGCAATTTGCTGCTGCAGGCCCTGCGCATC
>CANHGF010000094.1 GCA_947460065.1 Comamonadaceae bacterium | reverse complement strand
TGCCGCCCCAGTGGTTTGTGGCTCACAAATTTTCGGGATTCACCACCGAATCGCGGGTCGAAGCCAAAACCCAGGAGGCCGTGCAGTGGGCCCGCCAGCAGTCCCTGGCAGCGCTGAGCCCAGCCCAGCTGGCTCGCTACGACCCGCCCTGGACCTTGCCCATGTTCCGGCGCAATGAGATCCTGATCGAGGTATCGGCGCCGACGAAATCCCCCTGAAATGCCACCTTCCAAAGGCCTGCCCATCCTGCGCGACACGAGCAGCCATGTGCTGCATGTGTCGGACATGACCAACTGGTGGTTTCTACCGGTGACCGACTCCAGCGGCGAAGTCGGCGGGGCTGCTGCTCACATACATACTGCGGCAAGCTGCGGAAGGCTGTGCGCTGTGCAAAGATGGGTCAGCGACAGCTCAGCGAGCCCGCTCTATCTTTAGCGTTCTGGCGTTGACCCGGTACACCAGCGGCGCGCTGCTTTGCGCAGCCTTGTCGCCCTTGCAGGGAAGGTCGGTCCTGACGGTCAGGAACTCGGGCATCGAGTCCTTCCGGCGCAGAACCAGTACCTCAGTCTCGATGATCCATTCCTCTTGGCCCAGACCGCTACCGCAGGAATACGAGCCAGTGTTAATGAATCCGAGGTCGATCACCGTGCGGCTCAGACGGCCCACGGGCTCCAGGCTGGCGAGAAAATAGGCGTTGCCTGTTTCCGTCACCCCCTGCCCGGTAAAGCCAGCCGCCATGGTGATCAGCAGGCGACGGCGGCCGAGGTCGACCGTCTTGAGGTCGATCCGAAGCTGCCCGACGCCGCCAACCCCGTCCAACTCCTTAGATTGCGCGGCGAGCTTCCAACGACCCTGGGCAAACTCCAAGACCGAGATGATCATCTTCGGCACGCAGGCGCGGCAGTCAGGGCGGGTGCCGGTCGCAGTGTCTATTTCCACCACTTCGCTGATGCCCAGCGCCAGCGATTCGACACCGGTCAAAGACAAAGGCTGGAAGTCAACCAGGCTGGCGAACTTGCGCTGACCCGGGCGCACTTCGGACAGGCTGGACGCGGAGCCGGGCAAGACCAGCGACATAGCTTCCTGCGCACTGAGGCAGGACTGCTTGCGCGAAGGATCCGCGCACACAGGGCTGAGCAAGGTGGTCTGGCCCATTGCCAGCATCGGCAAGAGCATCTGGATCAGGAACAAGCACCTTTGAAACATCTTTTTCCCTTAGCACCGAAATGATGGGCCGCAATGCGGTGATAGTCACCAACGGTTTCGAAATCATCTTCAGAAACATCTTCTGCCGCGGGAATGTTATGGTCCGTCATGAGTCCAGTCCTGTTTAGATCACGGCTGATTGCCGCACCTCAACCATGCTTGTGGTGCATGAATCCTGTGTGACGCATGCTTGACCGGCCGCAGATCCCGCGGCCGCAACGGCGGCAGACATCCACCGCTGATTCCCCGCTAATTCCCAGCAGTTGCACTCGCGACAACAAAAAATGTATCGCACAGAGCTCCTGCATGCGCCAAGTTGGCTACACGACAGTCTATTTCAGCTTACTCAGGAAAAACTGAACCATCTCTGCTCGGGCCGTTTCAGCTTCCTTGGCCGAGTAGCTCATGGTCACCATGGCGCCGCTTTGCGCCTTGGCAAATGGGCTGTAAGCGGGGGGCGGTGGGTTGGTCCAATCAAAGGCATGCGTGGCCCCCTCCACCAATCGCACCGTCAGTTGACCGGCGATGTCAGGAAACTCCTGGGCCATGCGCAGGCAATCGGCCTTGGGGTCAAGATCGAAATCATCGCGGGTGCCAGAGGTGATGTGAATAGGCTTGCCCGTACTGCCCCAGTTTTGCGGGCGGCCGGGGTTGATCCACGAGCGGATGCGCTGCGGGTCGTCCATGATGTTGGCGCAGCCTGGGTACAGCGCGAAATGCGCTGCATAGACCCGATCTTGGGGCAAGGCGAGGCCGTCACGCGGCAGCCGCGGCGGTCTGACGCCCATGCCCGTCATGATCGCAACAGCACCGCCGCTTGAAAAACCGGCCACGCCAATTTGCTGTGGCTTAAACCGACCATCTTGGGCCAGAAAGACCAACGCCCCCCACGCATCTTGAAGCCGGTCACACAGCACAGGCGCTGTCCGGTCATTGCCATTGCGCACACCACGGCTGCCATAGGAGTCCAGCTCAAGCGTGGCGATGCCAGCAGCATTGAGCGCACGGGCGTAAAAATCGCCGACGCCAACTATGCCAGCGTTACTGTGCAGCAGAACAACCGCGGGCAGTTGCCCACCGCTCACAGCCGGCACCCGCAACTCGCCACGGACCATGCTGACATCCTTGACCCGCTCATTACATTTCGAACCCAGGACAGGGACGTCAACCTTGCTCGTGCCTACCTGACTGATTGCACAAGACACGGTGAGCACCGATGCCAGCGCGACCCATGCACCATGAGATCTGGGTAAACGGCGAGCCAAGGGATACAGCGCTGCGAGCATCGGCGCATGATAGATCACCACACTGGCGCTGCCTCAGTCATGGCGCAGCCCATGGCCTGACGACGATGGAGACTTACCGTCTTGACGTCGAAGGCTGCGCAGTCGCGCCTGATCGCACGGCCCATCGCCCAGGGCATGCGCCCTACTGAAACACCCCGCCTGCTTGACAGGCCCGGCTAGCCTCGCTGCAAGTACACCTTCACGAAGCTTGACTTCAGTTCGCTGGCCGCAGCGGGCAATCCGTCTAAGGCTCCAGAACTGGCCAGGCCAAATAGAGCGTCCAGATTCTTTCGAATGGTCTGAATGGTGGCGTCATTGGACTGCGCCTCGATGGCCTGTAGCTTGCTGCTCACGTCCGGGTAGAGAGCTTTGACCTTGTCTGCATTTTTCGCGCTTGCTGCCTCGAGCATCAACTCCATGGCATCGTGAAAGTCCACCAAGGCCACAGCCAACATCGAAAATCCGTTGCGCTTGAAGATATCCTGAAAAACAGGGCGAACCTTCTCTAGGGCCAGATGGGCTTGCTGCAAGTCACCGGTTCGCACTCGCTCATTGACCCCGTTAAGCATGCCCTGAACCGTGATGAGGTCAGACGACAGCTTCAGGTCGCCCTTCAGAACATACGGACGGTAAGCACTGTATTTGTTGCGAAATTTTGCATAGGCAGGAATCAACAAATCGTACTGCTCAACCGCTCGTTCACGTTGCCCCTGGCCCGTCAGAAACAGGGTCAGTTTGTAGTGCTCATTGACCGCACTGAAATCCTCTAGAAACTGCTTGCGCGTGAAGAAATAACTGGCATAACTGCCTCCTATGACCTCGGCCAAAAGCAGGACCACCGCCATTGCCCCATAAAGGGCGCCAGACTTTGAGGTGGCCACGCCTTGAGTTTGCCATCCGATCAATCGATAGACGGGGCAGAACTTGAGCAGCGCAGTCAATAGCAAGACAGCGCCGACGACATAAGACGCAATTTGTATGGCCCCTGAGAGCCAAAAGTAGGCCAGCTCAAACAGAGCAATAGCCAGGACGGCGCGAAGGAGTCGATCAATGGGGTGCAGATTGCTCATGTGAAATTCCTAGCGTGAGTCAGGCAGATGCAGTCATCACCCGACAGACTTCGGTATAGCACCATGCTCGAAAATGACTCAAGCTCATCCTGGGTGCGAAGCCAAACATGTAAGCCCGTAAAACGAAGCAGCCAAGCCTTCCGCATCCGCAATCACACAAGGGCGTCTGACCTATTTCGCGCAGGCTGGCCGAGGCGAATAAGCGGCTTGCTCTGGTCTTTGCAACGTGGCTTGTCGCAAGCGCTCTCCGAATCGATGACCGCAGGTGTGCAAGACGTCCGTAGCTACTGAAGTTACGCGTGGTTTCAATGAAAGAAGATTGGCGACTGGGCACTGCTGTAACAAAAACAGCCGCAATCGATCTCACGCTTTATGGCAAGCGCCCACGCCGAATCGCCTTTAGACGCTAAGGTGTTGGTCCGATCGGGATGGCCCTAGCGGGTGATGCGGGCCTGCCAGCGGCACGCACGTTTTCAAAAAACTAGCCATGAGTCTGTCCGGGTGTGCAGGCGGCGGACAAAGTGAATGGGCAGAAAGCCAAGTTGGAGGCGCGAGGCCTGCAACGGATTGATTCGCAAAGGAATGACTGGTCGGGGTGAGAGGATTCGAACCTCCGGCCTCTACGTCCCGAATGCAGCGCTCTACCAGGCCAAGCGCCCCCCGATTTCTGAAGCCTGACGCAGATGATGGGGTTGACGCAATTTGTATATTTTCTTAATATACAAGAATGATTGATTTCGACTTGATTGCTGGATTTGAGTGGGACTCTGGCAACAGCCGAAAAAGTGAAGTCAAGCACAGGGTGACCCAAGTGGAGGCTGAGGAGATTTTCTTCAACAATCCCCTGCTCATCAGTACGGATGACAAGCACAGCGACAGTGAGCGCCGCTACCTGGCACTGGGCAAGACCAATCGGGCACGTAAGTTGACCGTTATCTTCACGCTGAGGCAAAACGCCACATTGATTCGGGTGATTTCAGCCCGTGACCAGCATCGAAAAGAGAGGGATTTGTATGAGCAAGCCAAGCAGTAAAAGCAAGCCCCTGCCCGAGTTCCGCACGGAAGCCAAAGAGCGAGAGTTTTGGGAGTCGAAGGACAATGATGCGACAGAGTACTTTGACTCGTCCAGGATGATGGTCGCCAAGTTCAAAAACCTCAAGCCTTCCACCACGAGTATTTCACTGCGTCTGTCAGACAGTTTGCTCGATGGCATCCGACAACAAGCAAACAAGCTGGATGTGCCCTACCAGTCACTCATGAAGGTCTGGTTGACTGAAAAACTGCGTGAAGAGAGTGGTCGGTGAATAGAGCCAAATACAGAAGACTCTAAAGAAATCCTGGTCGGGGTGAGAGGATTCGAACCTCCGGCCTCTACGTCCCGAACGTAGCGCTCTACCAGGCTAAGCTACACCCCGAAAATCTCAGCAGACTAGGCTGCAGATGAAGGGCGCAATTGTAGCAAAGAGCACCCCTGAATCGCTCTTGCCGAAGTGCTCCCTGAATGCTTGAGCGAGAGCCGGCAAGCTTCAAAGACCGGGGTGGCTCAGGTGCGCAGCATGGCGATTGGCAATGGCTTGCGGCCCCAGCGAGCCCAGGACCATGCCCATCAATCCAGCCAGCACGCCCGCAAGCTGCGCGGGGAACTCTTCACCGGCCGGCGTGGCCAGAAACACCACCCAGGTCAGGATGCCCAGGACAATGGAAAAGATCGCTCCTTGCGTACTGGCGCGCTTCCAGTAAAGCCCGAAGACCAAGGGCACGAAAGCGCCCACCAGGGTGACCTGATAAGCGCCCGAGACCATTTCATAAATCGAGGTGCCCTGGCTTTTGATGGCATAGGCCAGCACGCACAGGCTGAACACCAGGACGGTGATGCGCATGGTGCGCAGCTCGTTTTTATCGCTGGTGCGCGGCCGGAACTGGCGCCAGATGTTTTCGGTGAAGGTCACACTGGGCGCCAGCAAGGTGGCCGATGCGGTGGACTTGATGGCTGACAGCAGCGCGCCGAAGAACAGGACCTGCATGGCAAAAGGCATGGTCTCCATCACCAGGGTGGGCAGCACTTTTTGCGGGTCGTCCTTGAGCAGTTCGGTCGTCCGCTCGGGCATGATGATCAGCGCACTGGCCACCAAAAACATGGGCACAAAGGCGAACAGGATGTAGCACACGCCGCCGATCACTGGGCCGCGGGTGGCCGAGCGCTCGCTGTCGGCCGACATGACGCGCTGAAACACGTCTTGCTGTGGAATCGAGCCGAGCATGATGGTGATGGCCGCCGCGATAAAAAATACGATGTCCTTGAAGCTGGGCTCGGGCAGGAAGCGAAACAGGTCCTGACTGGTGGCCAGACTGATGACCTTGTCGGCCCCGCCAGCCATGCTACTGGCAAACACGGCAATAACGCTCAAGCCCACCACGAGGACGATCATCTGCACAAAGTCGGTCACCGCCACCGACCACATGCCACCGAACAAGGTGTAGGCCAGGATAGAGACCACGCCGATGGTCATGCCCACCGGCACGCTGATCGCACCGCCCGAGAGCAGGTTGAAAACCAGACCCAGCGCGGTGACCTGGGCCGACACCCAACCCAGATAACTGACCATGATGATCAGTGAGCAGGCCACTTCCACGGTGCGGCCGTAGCGCTCCCGGTAATAGTCGCTGATGGTCAACAGCGTCATGCGATAGAGCTTGGCCGCGAAAAAAATGCCGACCAGGATCAGGCAGGATCCCGCACCAAAGGGGTCTTCGACCACGCCATTGAGGCCGCCGGACATGAACTTGGCCGGAATGCCCAAGACCGTCTCTGATCCGAACCAGGTCGCAAAAGTGGTGGTGACGATCATCACCAGCGGCAGATGACGGCCCGCGATGGCAAAGTCCGCGGTGGTTTTGACGCGCTTGGCCGCATACAAGCCCAAGGCAATGGTGGCGAGCAGATAGACGATGACCAGAGTAAGCAACATGGCAGGTTCCTGGGTCAAGAAAAAACACGAGGCCGAAAAAAAGGGCCCATGCAAAGGGCGCGCCGATTCTAAAACCGGGCATGCAAGATGCCCTAAGCCAATCCGATCAACCATGAGGACTCTGCGGTTCTCAAGTCCCCAGGCCAAGGGCACTAGGCTGCATCGGAGCGCCAGACCGGGGCGCGCCGCCGCCCCGCTTGTGGGCAGGCTGCCGACCTTGACGCACGCCCAGCGGGCAGTGCGCACCAAGCCGGTGTATTGACCCCTCTGTTATGTCTGGCTAAGGCTGGCCTATGTCTTGCTGAACACGAGTGCAATCCTGCACAGCTTGCTTTATCTTGGAGCTTTCATGAAAAACATCTCAAAAAAATCCCTGATCGCCGCGTCTTTGCTCACCTTGGGCTTGTCGGCCCATGCCGAAGGCTTTAACTTTTATGCTCTGGTCGATGGCGGCTTGGGCAGCACCTCGATCAACAAAGGCGGCTCTTCAAAGACAGAGTTTGTTACCGGCGGCTATGCCCCTACCTTCATGGGCATGAGCAGCGAGAAAAGCCTGGGCAGTGGCCTGACAGGCGGCTTCAAGCTCGAGCAGGGCTTTTTGCTCACAGGCAAGAGTGTTTTTAACGAGTACGCTTCCTTTGGACCCGACGCCCTGTTTAACCGGCAAGCCAATGTGTATTTGAAGGGTGGCTTCGGCACCGTGACAGTCGGTACCCAGGGCAATATCGCCTTTGGCAGCGTCCTGCTCGGCGAGCCGCGCGCAGGCTCGAACTTTGGCAGTGCACTGGCAACGATAGACCTCGACGGTGGCCTCGGCACGGTCGACAAAGGTGCCCTAACCTACAAGTCCCCCGCGATGTCGGGCGTCAGTCTGGCTCTGGCCTATGTGCCGGCGCAAGGCACCAGCAAGGCGACCAGCCGCGTAGCCGCCACCTACTCGGCCAAAGAGGCTGCAGCCAGCATCGCCACCTATGAAGACAAGCCGGAGACCGGCTCAACGTCCAAGGGCACGATCTACAGCGGTAACTACAAGCTGGGGGCTTTCACCCTCAAGGGCCTGTACGTCACCCAAAAAAATGGCACGCTCACCAAGCTGTCGACCCTCGGCGCAGGTGGAGCCTACGCTCTCAACCCAGAAACCACGCTCGACTTCGGCATCTACGATTCCAAGGACTCAGCCGCCAAATACAAGGTGGCGACCATGGCAGCCGGAGTGCAGTACAAGTTTCTTAAGGACCTGACGCTGTACGGCCAGTACGCCAGCGCCCAGAACAAAGGCACAAAAGCTGCCGCCTGGAACTTCGCAGGACCGAGCTCGGCCTTCCTGACCAGCGCCATCACCGGCGGCCAGACCGCCAGCACCCTCAATCTGGGTCTGCTCTACGCGTTCTTCTGAGCGCCTCAGGCGTTTCCACCTCCAAAGTCATTGGCGCCAGCTGCCATCGCGGCAGTTGGCGCCTTTTTCTTGTCGATCGGGCCGAGGCAAAAGGGTAAGCCTCGACTTGTTCTAAGATAACCCCACTTCTCTAACAACTCTGACCATGACCACTATT
>CANHGF010000093.1 GCA_947460065.1 Comamonadaceae bacterium | reverse complement strand
TGATGGATCTGCGCCAGGCCGCGCCGCAAGCCCTGCCCCTGGCTGCGGCCTTGCTGGCCAAACTGGCGGTGCAGGCGGGCAAGCAGCAAGAAGTCAAAGACTGGCTGATCCAGGCGCAAGAAGCCCAGCCCAGCATCGACCTGGTGCAAGCCATTGCCGAGCTCGAGACCGACCCCGACAGCGCCCGCCAGTGGTTTGTGAGCCACCTGCAGCGCGAGCCCTCGCTGATCGCCGCTGGCAAGTGGCTGGCCAGCGAGAACTTTGCTGACCCGCAAAACCACCAGGTGGTACAACGTGCCATTGACCGCGCCAGCGGCCCCCTGATGCGCTACCGCTGCGCTGCCTGCGGCTTTGAAGCCAAGCAGCATTTCTGGCACTGCCCGGGTTGCCAAGCCTGGGACAGCTACCCTGCCCGCCGCATCGAAGAGCTCTGAACAGCATGACCCCCAGCTTTGAACAGATCAGCCAGGCCCGCGTTTTAGTGGTCGGCGACGTCATGCTCGACCGCTACTGGTACGGCCCGGTCGACCGCATCTCGCCCGAGGCACCGGTGCCGGTGGTGCGCGTCACCAAACAGGAAGAACGGCTGGGCGGCGCTGCCAACGTGGCCTACAACGTGGTCAGCCTGGGGGCGCAAGCCTCGCTGCTGAGCGTGGTCGGCGAGGACGAGGCCAGCCATCAGCTCGAGGCCCTGGTGGCCAAGACCGGCATCACGCCGCACTTCGGCCGCGACGCACAACTGAGCACCACCGTCAAGCTGCGGGTGATCGGCCGGCAGCAGCAATTGCTGCGCCTGGACTTTGAGAGCAGCCCAGAAAAAGAAGTGCTGGCCTCGCAGACCGCCGCCTTCGCACAGCTGCACGGCCAGCACCAGGCCGTGCTGTTTTCCGATTACGGCAAGGGCGGGCTGGCCCACATCAGCACCATGATCGAGCAGGCCCGCAGCAACGGCAAAGCGGTGCTCATCGACCCCAAAGGCTCGGACTATTCACGCTACCAGAAAGCCACTGTGATCACGCCCAACCGGGCCGAGCTTGAGCAGGTCATCGGCCGCTGGGGGAGCGAAGCCGAGCTCACCCGTCAGGCGCAGGCGCTGCGCCAGCATCTGCAGCTGCAAGGCCTGTTGGTGACCCGCAGCGAAGAAGGCATGACGCTGTTCGACGAAGAGGGTCAACTGCATGTGCCAACCCAGGCGCGCGAGGTGTTTGATGTGACCGGCGCGGGCGATACCGTGATCGCCACCCTGGCAGCCATGCTCGCTGCCGGCGCCAGCCTGCGCGAGGCGGTGCCTGTGGCCAACCGCGCTGGCGGCATTGTGGTGGGTAAGTTTGGCACCGCCACCGTCAGCTACCCCGAGCTGTTTGCAGCGCAGGAGAACCCTTTATGACCGTGGTCGTCACCGGCGCAGCCGGCTTCATAGGCAGCAACATCGTGCGCGGGCTCAATGCGCGCGGCATCAGCGAGATCATCGCGGTCGACGACCTGACCGAGGGCGATAAATTCCGCAACCTGGCCGACCTGCAGATCGCCGACTACATAGACGCCGACGACTTTTATGAGCTCTTCGCTGAAGGCGCTTATGGGCCCGTCGAGGCGGTGTTCCATGAAGGCGCGTGCAGCGACACCATGGAGAGCAACGGCAAGTACATGATGGACAACAACTACAGCCTGTCCTGCGACTTGTTCCAGACCTGCCAGGAGCAGGGCGTGCGCCTGCTGTATGCCTCCTCGGCTGCCACCTATGGCGGCGCCAGCGAGTTCCGGGAGAGCCCCGACTGCGAAAAGCCGCTCAATGTATACGGCTACTCCAAGCTGCTGTTCGACCAACGCCTGCGCCGCGAAATCGGCCCGGACTTCTCGCAAGCCAGCGCCCAGGTGGTCGGCTTTCGCTACTTCAACGTCTACGGCCCGCGCGAGCAGCACAAGGGCCGCATGGCCAGCGTGGCCTTTCACCAGTACCACCAGTTCCTCAAGGAAGGCCGGGTCAAGCTGTTCGGCTCTTATGGCGGCTATGCAGCCGGCGGCCAGATGCGCGACTTTGTCTTCATCGACGATGTGGTGGCGGTCAACCTCTGGTTCTTCGACCATCCCGAGAAAAGCGGCCTGTTCAATTTGGGCAGCGGCCGGGCCCAACCCTTCAACGATGTGGCACTCAGCGTGGTGCAGACTCTTCAGCGCGGCACGACCGCACCGGCCAGCCTGGACGAAGCTTTGAAGGCCGGCTTGATCGAGTACATCGACTTCCCAGCCGCACTGGTGGGCAAATACCAGTGCTACACCCAGGCCGACCTGGGCGCGCTGCGCGGCGCCGGCTGCGACCACCGTTTCGCCGATGTGGCCAGCGGCGTGACGCAGTACATGGACTGGTTGCAGACCCAGGGCTGAAGTTTTTCAGGTGGGCTTGCCGCTGCTTGAGCGCAGCTGACCGCGACACTGTGATCAAGTGTCAGAGCGCTTGATCCTCAGCACAGCCTGCGGCACATTGGTGGGCCAACAAACAGGCTCTGGGTACCGATATGCCTCTTTCTTTTCCTTGGAGGGCCGCTGCCTTGTGCGCGCTGGCCTTGATGGCGCCACCAGTGGCGATCGCCGAAGCGGTCGATGTGAACAGGGCCACCGAAGCCCAGCTCGACGGCGTACTCGGCCTGGGCCCGGCCACCACCCGCCTGATCCTGGCCGAGCGGGACAAAGCCCTGTTCAAGAACTGGCAAGACCTGATCGCCCGCGTCAAAGGCTTGGGCCCCAAGGCTGCGGTCAAGCTGTCTGGCAACGGCTTGAACGTGGACGGTCAGCCCTATGAGCTGACACCGAAGAAGGGGCCTTGAGAGCGGGCCTGCGGGAGGAAGCATCGCGCCGAGGCGGCGCTCCCACTCCATCGGACTTTTACAGGAACGAAAGCTGCCAAGGTTCAAAGGGCCGAAGACCGCCCCGGTTTTATCCCCTCTGCCTGAAGGGAGAGGGTTAGGGTGAGGGCCCCAGGCTCAGCTCAGCCCGAGCAGGCGTACCGCGTTGTCCTTGAGGATGCCGGGCATCACTTCGGGCTTGAAACCGGCCTCTTCAAAGTCTTTCATCCAGCGCTCGGGGGTGATGAGCGGGTAGTCGCTGCCAAAGAGCACGCGGTCTTTGAGCAGGGTGTTGGCGTATTGCACCAACTGCTTGGGAAAGTACTTGGGGCTCCAGCCTGAGAGATCGATCCAGACGTTGGGCTTGTGGGTGGCCACGGACAGGGCCTCGTCCTGCCAGGGAAAGCTCGGGTGGGCCATGACGATCTGCATGTCGGGGAAGTCAATGGCCACGTCGTCCAGGTGCATGGGGTTGGAATACTCCAGCCGCAGCCCGCCGCCGCAGCGCATGCCCGAACCGATGCCGCTGTGTCCGGTATGAAAAATCGCCGGCAGCTTGTGCGCGGCGATCACCTCGTAGATCGGCCAGGCCATCTTGTCATAGGGGTGGTAGCCCTGCACCGTCGGATGGAATTTGAAGCCGCGCACGCCCTCTTCCTTGATCAGCCGCTCGGCCTCGCGCGCACCCATCTTGCCCTTGTGCGGGTCGATGCTGGCAAAGGCGATCATCATGTCGCTGTTCTCGCGCGCGGCCTGCGCAATCTCTTCATTGGGGATGCGCCGGCGGCCCAGCTTGGACTCGCTGTCGACGGTGAACATCACCAGACCGATCTTGCGTTCGCGGTAATAGGCCACCGTCTCGGCAATCGTCGGGCGCCGTGAATTCTTGAAGTATTTGTCGGCGGCGCGGTCGTATTCCTCGCCGTAGTTGTCGAAGGGGTTCCAGCAACTGACTTCGGCATGGGTGTGAATGTCGATGGCGATCAGATTTCGATGGTCCATGTGCATACCTCGCTGGGGTTTACCCTGATTCGAAGACAGGGCAGTCTTCCTAAACTACCTATGAATTATAGCTTTCTAGCAGGATCTCCATGAACAATATACAAGGGTCTGCGGGCATAGCGCCCAGCCTGGATCAAATTCAGGTCGAGCACCGCAGCTCGATTTCCATCATCCGGCTGAGCCGCCCGCAAAAGCGCAATGCCATCAGCGACGGCCTCATGGCTGCGCTGGGCCAGCACCTGGCCGAGTTGCCCGAAAGCACACGCGCGGTGGTGCTGGCCGGTGAAGGCGAGCATTTTTGCGCCGGGCTGGACCTGAGCGAGCTCAAGGAGCGAGACGCGGTGGAGGGCTTGCACCACTCACGCTCTTGGTACTACATCCTGCGCGAGCTCGAGCAAGGCCGCAGGCCGGTGATCGCGGCGCTGCACGGCGCGGTGGTGGGCGGCGGGCTGGAACTGGCCACGGCCTGTCACATCCGGGTGGCCGACGACAGCGCGTTTTTTGCGCTGCCCGAAGGCTCGCGCGGCATCTTCGTCGGCGGCGGCGGCTCGGTGCGCATCTCCAAGTTGATCGGTGCGCACCGGGTGCTCGACATGATGCTCACGGGCCGCGTCTACAAGGCGGCCGAAGGGGCGGCACTGGGTCTGGCGCAATACCATGTGCCGGCCGGCGAAGCCCTGACCAAGGCGATTGCACTGGCCGAGCGGGTAGCCACCAACGCCCCAATGACCAACTATGCCCTGATCCAAGGCCTGCCACGCATCGCAGAGCAACCGGCCGACCACGGCTTTCTGACCGAGTCCATGCTGGCGGCCATCGCGCAATCGGCCCCCGAGGCCAAGGCCAGGGTCAAAGCCTTCCTCGACGGCACCGGCCCCAAGGTTCGCGCCTGATCAGCCCGCCCATGACGACAAGCCCGGTCTATCGCGACTTCACCTTCGGCGTCACCCGTGCAGTGCTGCACGAGGCGGGCGGCAAGCACTACCTACGCTGCGAGCAGGCGCTCGAGCCCTACCTAGAGCGCATGAGCGACCGCCTGGTGCACTGGGCCCAGCAAAGGCCGGACGCGACGCTGTTCGCCCAGCGCGACCCGGCCTTGGGCGATCAGTGGCGGCACCTGAGTTTTGCGCAGGCCCTGGACGGCGCGCGTCGCATCGGGCAGGCGCTGCTCGATCGCGGCTTGTCGATCGACCGGCCCTTGGTCATCCTCGGCCCCAACAGCCTGGACCATGCCCTGCTCGCGCTGGGCGCCATGTATGCAGGCGTGGCTTTTTGTGCAGTCTCGCCGGCCTACAGCCTGGTGAGCAAGGACTACGACAAGCTGCGCCATGTGATGCAGACCCTCACGCCGGGCCTGGTGTTTGCGCCCAGCTGGCCGCAATATAGCCCGTCCATCGACGCAGTGCTGCCACCCGAGGTCGAAGTAGTGCTGGCCAATGTCGACGGTAGCAGCGCCAGCGGCCGCAGCATCACGCCTTTTTCCGAGCTGCTCGGCACTGCAGCGACCGCGGCGGTCGATGCCGCCATGCGCGCCACCGGGCCGGAGACGGTGGTCAAGTTCCTGTTCACCAGCGGCTCGACCAAATTGCCCAAGGCGGTGATCAACACCCAGCGCATGATCTGCTCCAACCAGCAGCAGATGGTGCAGTCCAGCCCTTCACTGTGCGATGAGCCCATGGTGCTGGTCGACTGGCTACCGTGGAACCACACTGCGGGCGGCAACAGTGATTTTTTCATGGCGGTCTATCACGGTGGCTCGCTCTACATTGATGAGGGCAAGCCGACGGCCGACCTGATCGGGCAGACCCTGCGCAACCTGCGCGAAGTGGCTCCCACCTGGTACTTCAATGTGCCTGTGGGCTACGAAGCCATTGCGCGCGCCATGGACACCGACGCGCAGCTGCGGCGCAATTTTTTCTCGCGGCTGCGCCAGCAGCTCTACGCCGGCGCGGCGCTGTCGCAGCCCATCCAAGACGCGCTCTACGCCCATGCCGAAAGCGAGTACGGCGAGCGGGTGGTCATGACCGCCGGCCTGGGCATGACCGAGTCCTCGCCCTTTGCGCTGTTCGTCACCAACCCCCATTCACTGGCTGGCCATATCGGTCTTCCCGCAGCAGGGCTGGAGCTCAAACTCGCGCCCATGGGCGACAAGGTCGAGATACGTTACCGCGGCCCCAACATCACGCCAGGCTACTGGCGCAACCCTGAGGCAACGGCTGAGGCCTTTGACGAAGAAGGTTATTTCTGCACCGGCGATGCGGTGGCCTGGATAGACCCGGACAACATCCACCTGGGCCTGAAGTTTGACGGGCGCATCGCCGAAGACTTCAAGCTGGCCACTGGCACCTTTGTCAGCGTCGGCCCGCTGCGGGCGCGCATCATCGCCGCCGGCGCGCCCTATGTGCAGGACGCGGTCATCACCGGCCTGAACCTGCACGAAGTGGGCGCCCTGCTGATGCCCACACCCGACCTGCGCAAGCTGGCGGCCCTGCCTGCGGCAAGGCCCTGGGCCGAGGTGGTCGCCCACCCTGCCGTGAAAGCTTGGTTGCAGCAATTGCTCGATGGCCTGGCGCAGCAGTCCACGGGCAGCGCGAATCGGCTGGCGCGCGCACTGATCGTCACCGAGCCGCCCTCGCTGGATCTGGGCGAAGTCACCGACAAGGGCTCGATCAACCAGCGCGCAGTGCTCAAGCACCGGGCGGCCCTGGTCGAGGCGCTGCACGACGGCAGCGCAGCCCACATCGCCACGCCCCGACCGGGCGCAATGGGCAAGGCCGCATCCCCCTAAATGCCCTGCGCTGGCCCCCACATGAAGCGCCCTTCGCCCGCCCCCTCCAACCCCGGCCAGGACATCGACAGCTCTGCCCTGCAAGGACTGGTCGGCTACGCCACCCGCCGCGCCTGGCTGGTGCTGCAGGAACACTTTAAGCAGCACATGAGTACCGTAGACCTCAGGCCGGTGCCCTTTACGCTGCTCACGCTCATCGGCGCCAACCCCGGTATCACCTCCACCCAGCTGTGCGCGATGCTCGACATGCCTTCGTCCAATCTGGTGGGTCTGGTCAAACAGCTGCAGGACCGCGACCTGATTGAGCGCCAGCCCCACCCGTGCGATGGCCGCGCGCTGGGTCTGCACCTGAGGGCGCCAGGGCGCTCCCTGCTGCGCAGGGCCCGTGAGGCGGCCGAGCGCGCCGACCGCCAAGCCACGGCCGCGCTCTCTGAAGCAGAGATCGCGCAACTGCTGGCGCTGCTGGGCAAGATCCACGGGCGCTGAGACCTGCGAAGCCGGTGGCTTAGCTCAGCCACCGCGCCGACAAGGCATGGCCCACCTGCGAACGGTGCGAACCGCATCGTCGGGGGCTACGGTGGTGGCCAACGGCTCAAGCGCTGAAGCACTATGCCCGGGTTTAATCCGCCCGCTCAGAGATAACCACCACCACCCTTTGCTGTCCCACCGTCATCACCACCTGCATCGGGAAGGCCCCGTCGGGCACCGCAGAGGCCTCGAACCGCAGACTCTGAGCGTCAAACTTCAACCAGCCCGGCAGCGCAGCCCCGTCGGGCAGACTGGCCTGCGCCTGCTGGTTGCTTTGCTGCACCGTGGCTTTGACGGTATCCGGCAGTTCAAAACTGAAGCCGGCCCCGGTCACCGCTGTGCCCTTGGGCAGGGAAACCGCAGCCATCAAGGAACTGGCCGCAGAGGACGTGGAGCGAACATCAATCATCACCCCCGCAGTGCTGCCGCCGGTCCCCGCCCCACCGGCTGAGTCCGATGAGGAGCTGGACGCGGAAGAGCCGGCCGCGGAAGAACCCGTTGCCTGGGCGCTGAGCACCAGCGGCGGCGGCGCCGAAGCGTTGGCAAGAGCGATGATGGGCGATGGCACCACCGGCACAGAGGTCTGGGCTTGGGCTGCCAGTTCGTTGGCAATGCGACGCCCATCGCCGGTCAGGACATACTGGCTGGCCAAAACCGTGGTGCCCGCAGCAAATTGGTTGGACGGGTTGGTCAGCGAGACCGAGCCGGCACCGGCGTCAAAATTAGCCGGACCGGCGACCTGCAAGGAACCATCCTGCACGATATTGCCCCCATTGCTGTTGGCATATAGCGCGCCGCCAACAGTAGCGGATCCCAAATTAA
Organism: Comamonadaceae bacterium; assembly: GCA_947460065.1. Taxonomy (GTDB): domain Bacteria; phylum Pseudomonadota; class Gammaproteobacteria; order Burkholderiales; family Burkholderiaceae_C; genus Polaromonas. Next base: position 189 of record CANHGF010000093.1, on the reverse strand, counting down.
GGGTACCGGTGCTGGCCAGCCTTAGATCACCGGTGGCCGTGACAGCCCCAAGGCTCAGACTATTGGCGTCCCTCAGTGTGACTGCATCAGAGCTCAGTACATTGACCAAGCCGCCGAAATCATTGGCTGCACCATTTAGGCTGATGTTTGCAGGCACTGTGACGCCACTGACGAGCTGACGAGCGCTCA
>CANHGF010000092.1 GCA_947460065.1 Comamonadaceae bacterium | reverse complement strand
CAGTCCATCGGCGAGCCCGGCACGCAGCTGACGATGCGCACCTTCCACATCGGTGGTGCCGCTTCGCGTGCTGCGGTGGCTTCGAGCGTGCAGGCCAAGTCCAACGGCGTGATCAGCTTCAATGCCCCGATGCGCTATGTGACCAACAGCGCCGGCGAGTTGGTGGTGATTGCCCGCTCGGGTGAAGTGATCATCCAGGACGAGCATGGCCGCGAGCGCGAGCGTCACAAGGTGCCCTATGGCGCCATCCTGACGGTCAAGGCCGACCAGCATGTCAAGGCTGGCGCGGTGCTGGCCAACTGGGATCCGCTGACCCGCCCCATCATCACGGAGTTCGCCGGCAAGGTGGCTTTCGAGAATGTGGAAGAGGGCGTGACCGTTGCCAAGCAGGTCGACGAGGTGACCGGCCTGTCGACCCTGGTGGTGATTGATCCCAAGCGCCGCGGCTCGACCAAGGTGGTGCGTCCGCAGGTCAAGCTGATCGATGCGGCTGGCAAGGAAGTCAAGATCCCCGGCACCGACCACTCCGTGACCATCGGCTTTCCGATCGGCGCGCTGGTTCAGGTGCGCGACGGTCAGGACGTGGGCCCCGGCGAGGTGCTGGCCCGCATCCCGGTCGAAGGTCAGAAGACGCGCGACATCACCGGCGGTCTGCCGCGGGTGGCCGAGCTCTTCGAAGCCCGCACGCCCAAGGACAAGGGCATCCTGGCCGAGATGACCGGCACCGTCTCCTTTGGCAAGGAGACCAAGGGCAAGGTCAGGCTGCAGATCACCGATCCTGAGGGCAAGGTCTGGGAAGAGCTGGTGCCCAAGGAGAAAAACATCTTGGTGCACGAGGGCCAGGTGGTCAACAAGGGCGAGAGCATCGTTGACGGCCCGGCCGATCCGCAGGATATTCTGCGTCTGCTGGGCATGGAAGAGCTCGCGCGCTACATCGTTGACGAGGTGCAGGACGTCTATCGACTGCAAGGCGTGAAGATCAACGACAAGCACATCGAGGTGATTGTTCGCCAGATGCTGCGTCGTGTCGTGGTCGACAACGTGGGCGACTCCAGCTACATCGCCGGCGAGCAGGTTGAGCGCTCGGCCCTGCTGGACACCAATGATGCGCTGCGCGGCGAAGGCAAGATCCCGGCTACCTTCACCAATTTGTTGTTGGGCATTACCAAGGCCTCGCTGTCGACCGATTCCTTCATCTCGGCGGCCTCCTTCCAGGAGACCACCCGCGTGCTCACCGAAGCGGCCATCATGGGCAAGCGCGACGAGCTGCGCGGCTTGAAGGAAAACGTCATCGTCGGCCGCCTGATCCCGGCCGGCACCGGCTTGGCCTATCACGAGGCCCGCAAGGTCAAGGACGCCATGGACGAAGCCGAGCGTCGTGAGATCGCCGATGCGGAGGCGGCTGAGTTGCAGGCAGCCACTGCCAGCGAAGACAGCCCTAGCGCAGCTTCCTGAAGCAGCGCTGCTGCCTGAGGGCCTGCACCAGCCCCGCGTCGCAAGACGCGGGGCTTTTTTTCGGCTACCGGCTGGCGCCTGATCTGTGCGGCTGGGCTAAAGTCGATGTCTATGCCCGACATGAGTACTCAAAATCTGCTGCTGATCGCGCTGGCCGCCGTGCTGGTTTTCTGGGCAGTGGGCGCCCACAACCGGCTGGTGCGGCTGAGCAATGCGGTGGCTGACGCCTACCCGTCGCTCGATGCGCTGCTGCGCGAGCGTGCCCGCTTGTTTGAACAGTGGCTGGACTTGGCCGAGCGGCTGCCCGCCGAGCAGCGTGCGCCGCTGGCTCAGGCGCTCCAGGCTCAACGATCGGCGCTGGAGGCCTTGCGCCAGCGGCCTTCATCGGCCCGCGCTTTGAGCCGACTCCTTGAGGCCCGTGCCCAGTGCGAGCATGAGCGCGCGGCGCTGTCCCTGAAGATCGGGAGCTCGGTGCAAGCCGATCCGCTGTGGCATCAGTGGAGTTTGGCGCTGCAGCAGCTCGATGAGCAGGCTGCGGCCCAGTCCAAGGCCTATCGCAGCGCTACCGAGCAATTCAATGAAGCGGCGGCCGAGTTTCCGGCTTTGTTGGTCGCCCATCTGGTCGGGCTCAAACCCCTGCCTGAACTCGCTTGGCCGCAGCCTGAGCGAGCACCGGCGTCCTCGGCTCAGGATTGATTGAGTTAGCAAAAAGGTTTACCAAGCCAGAGCTTATCTGGCTCCGAGCTGCGGATATAGTGGGGCCACCGTTCGGGCCAAACCGTTCTGGCGCTCTGTCTGGCAGGAGAGCGCTTGCATAGCCCCATTGTTTGAGCTGCAACCCAAGGAGACCCCTTCATGACCTCTGTCCAATGGCCGGCTGCGCTGGCCGTGCTCACCGGCTTGCTGGCCGGCAGCGCTTTCGCACAATCCACCTCCCCCCAGGACGCCCTCTATGTCCGCAGCTTGGCCGCCACTTGCGCCAACTGTCATGGCACCGCCGGTCAGGCCGCAGCCGGCTCGGCCAATGCGAGCCTGGCCGGGCGCACCGACATCGCGACCCAGATGAAGGCCTTCAAGAGCGGCGCGCGCCCGGCCACCGTGATGCACCAGTTGGCCAAAGGCTATAGCGATGTGCAGATCGAAGTCATCGCCGCCTATTTCGCAGCCCAGAAAAAATAAGGAAAGCGCCATGAGCTCCAAGCAACTATCGCGTCGCCACATTTTGCAAAGCGCAGCCGCCATGGGCCTGCTGGGCCTGTCTGGCTGTGCCACCACTTCCATTCCTCAGCGCGCCAAGGTGGTGGTGGTCGGTGGCGGCTATGGCGGCGCCACCGCCGCCAAATACGTACGCTGGCTGTCCGACTACAAGATTGATGTGGTGTTGATCGAGCCGCAGGAGGCCTTTGTCTCCTGCCCGATCTCCAACCTGGTGATTTCTGGCGTCAAGCAGATGGCGGACATCACCACTCCTTATTCGACGCTGGCCAGCCGCCACGGCGTGACGGTGGTGCGCGACATGGCCAAGGCCATAGACACCCGGGCCAAGACGGTCACGTTGGCCGGCGGCGCCAGCATAGGCTATGACAAGCTCATCGTCTCGCCTGGCATTGATCTTCAGTTCGACAGCATCGAAGGCCTGCGCCAGGCCAACGAGTCTGGCCAGATTTTGCAGGCCTGGAAGGCCGGTGCCGAGACTCTGGCGCTGCGCCGCCAGCTTGAAGCCATGCCCGACGGCGGCGTATTCGCCATCACCATCCCCGAGGCGCCCTATCGCTGCCCCCCTGGCCCCTACGAGCGCGCCAGCGTTGTTGCAGCCTATTTCAAGGCGCAAAAGCCGCGCAGCAAAGTTCTGATTCTGGACGCCAACCAGGACGTCCTTTCCAAAGGTCCTTTGTTCAAGCGGGTCTGGAACGAGCAGTACAAGGGCATTTTGGAATACCGTCCGCAGCACAAGGCCACCGCGGTTGACGCCAAGGCCGGTGTGATCAAGTTCGAGGTCCAGGACGACGTCAAGGCCCAGGTGCTCAACGTGCTGCCTTCGATGCGAGCAGGTGCGATCGCGGTACAGACGGGGCTCAACAACCAGGGCAGCAACCGCTGGTGCGGCGTCAACTACCTCAACTTCGAGTCGACCGCAGCCAAGGATGTGCATGTCTTGGGTGACTCTATACAAATCGCACCGGCCATGCCCAAGAGCGGGCACATGGCCAACAGCCATGGCAAGGTGGCGGCGGCAGCTATCGTGGCCGAGCTCGCTGGCTGGCCGATCAACCCGGCCCCCATGTTGACCAACACCTGCTACAGCTTCATTGACCCCAAGATGGCCATCCATGTGGCCAGCGTCCATGAATACGTGGCGGCCGAGAAGACCTTCAAGACGGTGGCCGGCTCTGGCGGCGTCAGCACGGGCCCGACCGAGCTGGAAGGTGTGTACGCCATGAGCTGGGCTAGCAATATTTGGGCTGATACCCTGGCCTGATGGGAGCAATAGGCCCTGCCGTTTGCTCGGTCGGGGCCTTGCAGCATGTCTGAATCTACGCCCGCGCTGTGGCAGCAGCTGCTGGCCAGCGCCCGGGTGCTGGCCGGGGTTCGTGCGGGCCGTTCGACCACCACCGAATTCGAAGCGGTAGCTGCGCCTTTGCGCGCCGGGGTGCAGGCTCTGTCCTTGCAGGTCCTGCGCAGCCTGGGTCTGGCCCAGGCCCTGCGTCAGCTGCTGGCGCGGCGCCCGCCGCCGCCGGCGGCCGACGCCCTGCTGTGCACCGCCTTGGCTCTGCTGGCCGCTGATGCGCCTGCCTATGCGCCCCATACCCTGGTCAGCCAGGCGGTCGAAGCTGCCAAGCGCGATGCGGCCACGGTCCACCAGGCATCCTTCATCAACGGCTGCCTGCGGCGTTTTTTGCGCGAACGCGAGGCCCTGCTGACGCAGGTCAAGGACCAGGCCGAGGCCCGCTATAACCACCCGGCTTGGTGGATTGCCCGCCTGCGCCAAGACCAACCCGCACACTGGCAGGACGTCCTTGCGGCAGCCCAGCGGCCGGCGCCCATCGTGCTGCGCATCAACCAGCGTCTGAGCAGCCGCAGCGCATACCTCAGCGAGCTCGAGCGTGCCGGTATCGCGGCCGAGCCCGTGGGTGAGTGCGGCTTGCAATTGGCGCGGTCTACGCCGGTGCAAAACCTGCCCGGCTATGCCCAAGGCTGGTTCTCGGTGCAGGACGCTGCCGCCCAGCTGGCAGCGCCCCTGTTGCTCTCTGGCCTGCATGCGGCGGGCGAGCGCCTGCGCGTGCTTGACGCCTGCGCCGCACCGGGCGGCAAGACGGCCCATATCCTTGAATCGGCCGATGCCGACGTGTTGGCGCTGGAGATCGATGCGCAGCGTGCCCGCCGCATTGAAGTCAATCTGGCGCGGCTGCAACTGCAAGCGCGGGTGCAGGTGGCCGACGCAGCCTTGCCGCAAAGTTGGTGGGACGGACAGCCCTTTGATGCGGTCTTGCTCGACGCACCCTGCACAGCCTCGGGCATTGTGGGCCGCCACCCCGACGTGCGCTGGCTGCGCAGACCCGAGGACATCGCAGCCCTGGCCGCTCAACAAAGTCGCCTGCTGCAAACGCTGTGGCCTGTGCTGCGCCCCGGTGGTAGGCTGTTGCTGTGCACCTGCTCGGTGTTTCGGGCCGAGGGCCAGGATCAGCTGCAAGCGTTTCTTGCACACCACAAGGATGCGCAATTGCTGCCCTCGCCAGGCCATTTGCTGCCGGGTATCGTGCCCCAGGGCCCGGCGATACCGGACAATCTCGGCCGTGAGCACGATGGTTTCTTTTATGCCCTGCTGCAGCGCCAGGCCCAGTGAGCCCGGCCCGCTGCGATGGACCTCTAGTGGCTGGATACTGGCCATCTTGCTGCTATTGAGCCTGCTTTGCGCGCCCCTGGTGCGCGCGGCCGACGTGTCGCAACTGCGGGCCGAGCGCGCCGATGACGGTATCTACCTCAGCGCCAGTTTGAAGCTGGAAATCGCGCCCTCGGTGGAAGATGCCCTGAGCAAGGGCATTCCGCTGATTTTTGTGGCGGAGGCCGAGATTTATCGCGAGCGCTGGTATTGGACCGACAAGCGGGTGGCGCAGGCCAGCCGCGTGATGCGGCTATCTTTTCAGCCCCTGACACGGCGCTGGCGTCTGAGCCTGGGCGGATCTGAAGGCCCGGGCTCGGGCCAGCGGGTTAGCCTGACGCAGCAGTTCGACAGCCTGGCCGATGCCGTCTCGGCCCTGGTGAGCCTGGCGCGCTGGCGCATCGCCGACGCGGCCGATATCGAGCCTGGCTCCAGCCATCAGTTGGTCTTTCGCTTCCGGCTCGATCCGGGCCAGTTGCCGCGGCCCTTCCAGATCGGCATCGTGGGCCAGAAGGACTGGCAAATTCTGATTGAGCAGCGTCAGCCCCTGCGCCTGGCGCCGCGCCGGGCCAGCGATGTGCCGGTCGAGGTCGTTCGGCCGTGAGCAGCAGCGCCCCCTCGGCCCTACCGCGCCTGAGCCGCGCCTGGCGCTGGTCGCTCGGCGTCGGCCTGGGCGTGGTGGCCGCGCTGAGTCTGGTGCTGCTGTTCATGCTGGCCCAGGCCACTGGCAACCGTGAGCTCTATGAGCGTTACTACAACATCTTGTTCGTGCTCAATGTGGCGGTGGCCGGCTTGCTGCTGGCCATCATCGCCTGGGCGGTGGTGCGCATGGGCCTGCGCCTTAAGCGGGGCAAATTCGGCAGCCGGCTGCTGGTCAAGCTGGCCGCCATCTTTGCGTTGGTGGGCTTGTTGCCCGGCTTCATGATCTATGTGGTGTCCTACCAGTTCGTCTCGCGTTCGATTGAAAGCTGGTTCGATGTGCGGGTGGAAAGCGCTTTGGGGGCGGGCCTGCAGCTCGGTCGGGTCACGCTCGATCGTGTGGCCTCCGATTTGGGCAATCGCAGCCGCCTGGCTGCCGCGCAGATCGCGCAGTCTGCCGAGGCTGGCAGCAGCCTGGCGCTCGAGCGCCTGCGCGAACAAATCGGTGCGCGCGACCTGACTCTTTGGAGCGGCTCGGGCCAGTTGCTGGCCAGCGCCAGCGAGACGCGCGTTTTGCTGCTGGCGCAGCCCGAGCGGCCCAGCCCTCAAATGATGCGCACCGCCCGCAGCCAGGGCGTGGTCACCCAAATTGACGGCTTGGACGACGCCTCGCCCGCCGCCTCCGGTAATGTGCCGCGTGCGCGGGTGCGCGCTGTGGCGGTGCTCAACAGCGCCAATGTCGATCTCGGGGGCGCCACCCGCTACCTGCAAATTACCGAAGAGCTGCCCGCCGAGCTGGTGGCCAATGCGCTGGCCGTGCAGGAGGCCAACCGCGAATACCAGGAACGAGCCTTGGCCCGTGGCGGCCTGCGCCGCATGTACATCGGCACGCTCACCCTGACGCTGTTTCTGGCGGTCTTTGGCGCGGTGCTGCTGGCGGTGATTCTGGGCACCCAGCTGGCCAAGCCGCTGTTGCTGCTGGCCGATGGCGTGCGCCAGGTGGCCCGGGGCGATCTGGGCCCCAAGGCGGTGCTGCAGACCCGCGACGAACTCGGCGGTCTGACCCGTTCCTTTGCCGACATGACACAGCAGCTGCTTGATGCCCGCAACGCGGTGCAGGCCAGCATGAGCCAGGTCGATGCCGCCCGCGCCAGCCTGCAGACCATCCTCGACAACCTGACTGCCGGCGTGATGGTGCTCGACGCGCAGGGTCGTATCGTCTCCAGCAATCCGGGCGCCACCCGCATCCTGCGCGCGCCGTTGGCCGCGCAAACCGGCGTGTTGCTGGCCGAAGTGCCCGGCCTGCAGGCCTTCGGCCAGGGGGTGCAGGCCCAATTTGAGTCCTATCTGCGCGAGCAGGCTGCCCATGGCCTGGAGCACTGGCAGCAGTCTTTCGAGCTCAACGCAGGTGCCGGCCCCGACAGTACCGTCACTCTGATCGCCCGCGGCGCCCGCATGCCCGGAACGCAAGACTGCCTGCTGGTGTTTGACGACGTTACCGATGTGGTCTCGGCCCAGCGCGCGCAGGCCTGGGGCGAGGTTGCACAGCGTCTGGCCCACGAGATCAAGAACCCGCTCACGCCCATTCAGTTGTCGGCCGAGCGGCTGGAGAAAAAACTGGCCAACAAGCTCGAACCGGTGGAGCAACAGGTGCTGACCAAGTCGGTCAAGACCATCGTGGACCAGGTCGATGCCATGAAGCGCCTGGTCAACGAGTTTCGAGACTTTGGCCGCCTGCCCGCGGCCCAATTGCGGCCGGTCGACCTCAATGCCTTGGTCAGTGAGGTGATGCAGCTCTACCCCCAGGACGTCGGCGGTGTGCCGATCAGGCTGGAGCTCGAGCCGCAGCTGCCCCTGGTGCAAGGCGACGCGCAGCAACTGCGCCAGGTGGTCCACAACCTGCTGCAAAACGCGCAGGATGCCCATGAGGGCAAGAGCTTCGAGTCCGGGCAGGGCGCGCCGGGCGTTTTGCTGCAAACCGAGCACCTGGCCAGCAGCCGGCGCGTGCGTCTGCTGGTGCGTGACACAGGCGCGGGCTTTCCCGAGCACATCCTCAAGCGCGCCTTCGAGCCTTACGTCACCACCAAGGCCAAAGGCACCGGCCTGGGCCTTGCGGTGGTCAAGAAAATCGCCGACGAGCACCATGCCCGCATCGATATCGGTAACCGTGTCGTCGAGGGCGCCCTGCAAGGCGCCCAAGTCT
>CANHGF010000091.1 GCA_947460065.1 Comamonadaceae bacterium | reverse complement strand
TGCGTGCGCAAGGCGCCTTCAGCTACGAGTGGAACTGGTCCTCGGTCTGGCCCTATGTCATCAAAACCGACCCCAAGACGGGCCATTGGGCGCCCAACCTGCTTGTGCAAGGCCTGCTGACCACGCTGCGGCTGGCGCTGTGGGGCATGGCGCTGGCGCTGGCCATCGGCTTGCTGATGGGTTGGATGCGCAATCACCCGCGCCTGCTGCTGCGGCTGATATCGGCCAGCTATGTAATGACGGTGCGCAACATCCCGCCGGTGGTGTTTGTGTTCGTTTTCGTCTACTTCATTGCCAGCCAGTTCATGCCCAGCTTGGCGCTGGACCAGCGGCTGAGCGAACTGCCGGCACCGGCGCAGGAGGTACTGGCCGTGCTCTTCGGGCCGGCGGCGCTGATCAACAACTTCTTTCTCGGGCTGGTGTGCCTGTCGGTATTTTCTGGCGCCTATGTCACCGAGATCGTGCGCGCCGGTCTGCAGGCAGTGCCGCCCGGGCAAGCCGAGGCGGCCCGCAGCCTGGGCATGTCCGAAGGCGACAGCCTGCGCTTTGTGGTTTGGCCGCAGGCGCTGCGCCAGGTGCTGCCTGCCTTGAGCGGCCAGTTTATCCAGCTGATCAAGGACTCCTCGCTGGTCTCGCTGGTCTCTATCCAGGAGCTGACCTTCATGGCCCAGGACGTGCAGGTCTCAACGCAGCGGGTGTTCGAGGTCTTCGTGCTGACGGCGGCGATCTACTTTTGCATCTGCTTTGTGCTCTCACAAAGCCTGGCCTATTTGGAGCGCCGCCATGCGCGCGCCCGCTGACTCCCACCCCCTATGAGCCAAGCCCTGATACAGATTGAAGGCCTGAACAAATGGTTTGGCCAGCACCATGTGCTGCGCGATATCCACCTGAGCGTCCAGGCCGGCCAGAAGGTGGTGATCTGCGGGCCCTCAGGCTCAGGCAAATCCACCCTGATCCGCTGCCTCAACCAACTCGAGCTACACCAGGAGGGCAGCATACGGTTTGAGGGTCGGCTGATTGAGGACGATGCGGCCCAGCGCCAACAGCTGCGCCGCCAGATGGGCATGGTGTTTCAGCAATTTAATCTGTTCGGCCACCTGAGCGTGCTGCAAAACTGCGTGCTGCCGCAAATGCGGGTGCTGGGCCTCAGCCAAGCGCAGGCGCGCGAGCGGGCGATGCAATTGCTTGAACGGGTACGCATTCCCGAGCAGGCCGACAAATTCCCGGCCCAGCTCTCGGGCGGGCAGCAGCAAAGGGTGGCCATTGCACGCTCGCTGTGCATGCAGCCCAAGGTGATGCTGTTTGACGAGCCCACCTCGGCGCTGGACCCGGAGATGATCAAGGAAGTGCTCGACGTGATGACCGAGCTGGCCGATTCGGGCATGACCATGCTGTGCGTCACCCATGAAATGGGCTTTGCGCGGCGGGTGGCCGATAGCGTGGTCTTCATGGACCAGGGCTGCCTGGTCGAACAAGCGCCGCCGGAGGAATTTTTCAGCAAGCCGCGCTCGGCCCGCACCCGGGATTTCCTGGCCAAGATACTCTAAGTCTGACCCGCGTGCGCCTGCCCAGCCGAGGAGTCCTTAGCCCTTAGCCCTTAGCCCTTAGCCCTTACCCGCCTCGCTGTCGCGCTGGCGCAGCTGCTCGAGCTTGTCGGCAATTTGAATCTCCAGGCCGCGCGGCACCGGCTGATACCACTGCGGCTCTTTCATGCCTTCGGGCAAATAGCTTTGGCCGGCGGCATAGGCATCAGGCTCGTCATGGGCATAGCGGTAGTGCTGGCCGTGGCCGAGCTCTTTCATCAGACGGGTCGGCGCGTTGCGCAGGTGGGCCGGCACTTCGCGGCTCTTGTCCTGTTTGATGAAAGCGCGGGCCTGGTTAAAAGCGGTGTAGCCGGCATTGCTCTTGGCCGCCACCGCCAGGTAAATCACCGCCTGGCCCAGGGCCAGCTCGCCCTCGGGGCTGCCCAGGCGCTCATAGGTAAGCGCAGCGTCGTTGGCAATTTGCAGGGCGCGCGGGTCGGCCAGGCCGATGTCCTCCCAAGCCATGCGGATGATGCGCCTGGACAGGTAGCGCGGATCGGCGCCGCCATCGAGCATGCGGGTCAGCCAGTACAGGGCGGCGTCTGGGTGTGAGCCCCGCACCGATTTGTGCAAGGCTGAAATCTGGTCGTAAAAATGGTCGCCGCCCTTGTCAAAGCGGCGGGCGCCCACAGTCAAGGCCTGGCTCACAAACTCGGCGTCGATCTGCTGCACCCCGGCAGCGGTCGCTGCCGACTCGCACTGCTCGAGCAGATTGAGCAGGCGCCGGCCGTCGCCGTCGGCATAGGCAATCAGGCTGGCCATCGCGGGTTCTGCCAGGCTCAGGCCGGCCAGCGCCTGGGTGAGCGCGCGATCGAGCAAGGCGCGCAGCTCGGTATCGCTCAGGGGCTTGAGCACATAAACCTGGGCGCGAGAGAGCAGCGCCGAGTTGACCTCGAAAGACGGGTTCTCAGTGGTTGCGCCTATGAAGGTCACTAACCCGCTTTCGGCATAGGGCAGCAGCGCGTCCTGTTGGGACTTGTTGAAACGGTGGATTTCGTCGACGAAGAGGATGGTGCGCCGCCCGCGCGAGCGGTTCTGCTCGGCCTGCTCCATCGCAGCCCGGATGTCCTTGACGCCAGAAAACACCGCCGACTGGGCGATGAACTCGCAGTCAAAGGCGGCGGCGGTCAGACGCGCCAGCGTCGTCTTGCCCACGCCCGGCGGGCCCCAGAAGATCATGGAATGGGGCTTGCCGGACTCGAAGGCCAGCCGCAGCGGCCGACCCGGGCCGAGCAGATGGCTCTGGCCGACCACCTGGTCCAGCGTGGCCGGCCGCAGGCGCTCAGGCAGGGGAGCCTGGGGCGCACTGGCGAACAGATCGCTCATGCTCAGGGCCGGATCACATCCGAGCCAGGCGGGGGGGTGAACTGGAACGCAGCAGCCCCGGCGGGCAGCGGCGTCTCGAAGCGGCTGAACTGCATCAGCGAGCGTTGCCCGAGCGCGTCCAGAATCTCCAGGCTCACCAGTTCGGCCCCCTGGGGCCCTGCGCGCAGGCCGATGCGCATGCTCTGCAACTGTCCCTCGCGGCTGCGCGGCGTGGCCTGCACCCACTGCAGACCACCGGTGGGCGCTTGCGCGCTGAGCTCGAAGTCGGCCTGCAGACCGCGCAAATCGGTGGCAGAGGCGATCACCGCCGCCGGCGTGCCCTGCAGCACCTGGCTGAGTTTGCGCGCCGTGACCTGGTTGAGGTCGGGGTCGTGCAGCCACAGCGTCTGGCCGTCAGCCACCAGGGTCTGCACATAGGGCTTGCTGTAGCTGAAGCGAAATTTATTGGGCCGTGCAAACTCAAACACGCCGCTGGAATTGCGGCTGCGTACGCTCTGGCCCTCGCGCGCCGGCGAGATGACGGTCTGGGTGAACTGGGCCCGGCCGCTTTGCACCGTGCGGATGAAGTCACCCAGCAATTGCAGGGGCTCGGGCTGGGCCTGTGCCTGGGCGTTCGCACTGGCCAGCGCGGCGACAAGGAGGAATGCGGCGCAGACCAGCCGCTGATAGAAGGTCCACATACTGCTCATTCGGCGCGCGCTGGCACCAAAATTTCACGCTGCCCGGCGCCAGACATGGCGCTGACCAAGCCAGCGTTTTCCATGTCTTCGACCAGCCGGGCGGCGCGGTTGTAGCCGATCTTCAGGTGCCGCTGCACCAGCGAAATCGAGGCCTTGCGGTGCTTGAGCACCACCTCGACCGCTTGGTCGTACATCGGGTCCTTCTCACCACCGCCGCCCTCGCCGGCCAGATCGCCCGGCCCGCCCTCGCCGTCCACGGTGCCGCCCTCGAGCACACCGTCGAGGTACTGTGGCTCGCCCTGGGTCTTGAGGTAGGCCACCACGCGGTGGACTTCGTCGTCGCTGACAAAAGCGCCGTGGACCCGGATCGGAAAGCCGGTGCCGCTGGGCAAATACAGCATGTCACCCATGCCCAGCAAAGCCTCGGCACCCATCTGGTCCAAGATGGTGCGGCTGTCGATCTTGCTGGAGACCTGGAAAGACAGGCGGGTGGGGATGTTGGCCTTGATCAGGCCGGTGATCACGTCGACGCTGGGCCTTTGGGTGGCCAAGATCAGGTGGATGCCGGCCGCGCGGGCTTTTTGCGCCAGGCGGGCGATCAGCTCCTCGATCTTCTTGCCCACCACCATCATCAGGTCGGCCAACTCGTCGATCACCACCACAATGAAGGGCAGGCGCTCGAGCGGCTCGGGTTGATCGGGCGTGAGGCTAAAGGGGTTACCGATGAGCTGGCCGCGGGCCTTGGCCTCGTCGATCTTGGTGTTGTAGCCGGCCAGATTGCGCACGCCGAGCTTGCTCATCAGCTTGTAGCGCCGCTCCATCTCGGCCACGCACCAGTTCAGGCCATGGGCGGCCTGCTTCATGTCGGTGACCACCGGCGCCAGCAGGTGCGGAATGCCCTCGTAGACGCTCATCTCCAGCATCTTGGGGTCGATCAGCAAGAGCCGCACATCGCGCGCATCGGCCTTGTAAAGCAGGCTCAAAATCATGGCGTTGATGCCCACCGACTTGCCCGAACCGGTGGTGCCGGCCACCAGACAGTGCGGCATGCGGGCCAGGTCGGCCACCACCGCCTGGCCTCCGATGTCCTTGCCCAGGCCTATGGTCAGCAGGGACTTGGCCTCGTTGTAGGTCTGCGAGCCCAAAATCTCGCTGAGCTTGATCGCCTGCCGCTTGGCATTGGGCAATTCAAGCGCCATGTAGTTCTTGCCCGGGATGGTCTCGATGACCCGGATCGACACCAGGCTGAGCGCGCGCGCCAGGTCCTTGGCCAGGTTGACCACCTGCGAGCCTTTGACGCCGGTGGCCGGCTCGATTTCGTAGCGGGTGATCACCGGCCCGGGGGCCGCCGCCACCACACGCACTTCAACGCCGAAGTCCTTGAGCTTCTTCTCGATCAGGCGCGAGGTCATCTCCAGGGTTTCGGCCGACACGCCCTCCTGGCGCGAAGCGGCGCTGTCGAGTAGGTCGACCTGCGGCAAGCTGGAGTCGGGCATGTCGGTGAACAGCGGCTTTTGCCGCTCCTTGGCCACCCGCTCGCTTTTGGGGATTTCCACCGGCAGCGGTTCAATCAGCACCGGAATCGGATGCTGCTCCTCAATCTCGACCCGCTCCTCAAAAAGCACCTCCTCGCGCTCGCGCGCCGCGGCCCGGCCGACCTCCAGGTCCTGGGCCAGCTCACGCTTTTCGCGGCGCGAAGCAATGAATTCATCGATCCAGGCGCCCAGGCGCTGAGCCGTCTGGCCCCATGAAAAACCAAAGGCGAGCGACGCACCCAGCACGCCCAGAGCGATCCAAACCAGGCCCGAGCCGGCAAAGCCCAGCCACTTCATGCTCAGCGGCCCGACCCAATAACCCAGCACGCCGCCGGCGTGGCCGGGCAGGCCAGGCTCGAAACGGTACAGCCGGGTCCATTCCAGCGCACTGCTGGCGACCATCAGCAGCAGCACGCCGCCCGCAAACAGCAGGCGCGAGCGCCGGCTCGTCTGTGGCATGGCGGCGCCTTGCAGCCAGCGCCGCATGCCGGCCAGCCAGTGGCGCAGTCCCAAGGCCACCAGCCACCACACCGACAGGCCGACCAGAAAGTAACTGCCGTCGGCCAGCCAGGCGCCAAAGCGGCCTGCCCAATTGCGCACCACAGGCGCGACCCCCGGGGCTTGCGCGCCGGTGGTCGACCAGGCCGCATCCAGGACCGAATAACTCAGCAAGCTGAGCATCCAAAACAACAGGGCCAGCAGGCCCAGCATCAGGCTCAGTTCATGGGCCAGGCGGTGCAGGCGCGCGGGCACTTCAGGCCTGGCAGCTTGCGCATCGAGCGAATCGAGGGAATAGGTCATAGGCAGGTGCGCAAGCTTACCGCAGATGACTGGCAGCTCTTCAAGGCCCTGGCTGGATGGGCCAGGGCCGGCGGGCGGCATCTGCCCGTGCTTCTTACAATAGGGTCACCTTTGAGCCCCGTCCGTGCCGCCGGCCCGGGCCTGCGCCATCAAAAAACCTCACCTCATGAAACATTGCAAGGTCCTGATCCTGGGCTCCGGCCCCGCTGGCTATACCGCCGCCGTCTATGCCGCCCGCGCCAACCTCAACCCGGTGCTCATCACCGGCATTGCCCAGGGCGGGCAGCTGATGACCACCACCGAGGTCGACAACTGGCCTGCCGACGCCGAGGGCGTGCAAGGCCCCGACCTGATGCAGCGCTTTTTGGCCCATGCCGAGCGCTTTAAGACCGAGGTCATTTTTGACCACATCAACAAGGTCGATTTCAGCCAGCGGCCCTTTACCCTGACCGGCGACAGCGACACCTACACCTGCGACAGCCTGATCATCGCCACCGGGGCCTCGGCCAAATACCTGGGCCTGGCATCAGAAACGTCCTTTATGGGTCGCGGCGTCTCGGGCTGCGCCACCTGCGACGGGTTTTTCTACCGCAACCAGACGGTCTGCGTGGTCGGCGGCGGCAATACCGCGGTCGAAGAAGCGCTGTACCTGTCCAACATCGCCAGCAAGGTCTATCTGGTGCACCGGCGTGACAAGTTCCGCGCCGAGCCCATCATGATCGACAAGGTGATGGACAAGGTCGCCGCCGGCAAGATCGAGCTCAAGGTCAACCAGACGCTCGACGAGGTGCTGGGCGATGCCTCCGGCGTGACCGGCGTGCGCCTGCGCAGCACCGATGGCCAGCGCACCGAAGACCTGGCCCTGTCGGGCTGCTTTATTGCCATCGGCCACCAGCCCAATACCGAGATCTTCAAGGGCCAACTCGATATGAAGGACGGCTACATCGTCACCCGCAGCGGTCTGCAGGGCATGGCCACCATGACCAGCGTGCCGGGGGTATTTGCCGCTGGCGATGTGCAGGACCATATTTATCGGCAAGCGATCACCAGCGCCGGCACCGGCTGCATGGCCGCGCTCGACGCGCAGCGCTACCTGGAGCAGCAGGAGCACTGAGATGGCAGCCGTTCTGAGCATGACCGGCTATGCCGCCGTGCAAACCAGCATCGGTGGCGTCCCAGTGGGCGATGCCGCCAGCGCCGCCAGCCTGGGCCTGGAAATCCGCTCGGTCAATGGCCGATTTCTGGACCTGGCGCTGCGCCTGCCCGACGAGCTGCGCGCCTGCGAGCCGGCCCTGCGCGAGCTGGTCAACAGCCAGATCAAACGCGGCAAGGTCGAGCTGCGCGCCAGCCTGGACAGCGCCAGCGGGACCGGCCTGCAGCCGCCCTCGCCCGCACTCTTGAGCCGGCTGGCCGAGCTGCAGCGCAGCGTGCTGGCGCAGCTGCCGCAGGCCGCCGGCCTGAGCGTGGCCGAGGTACTGCGCCTGAGCAGCCAGCCCGAGCGCTCCTGGCCCGATCTGCAAGCGCGCCTGCTGGAGCTGGCGCGCGAGGCGGTGCAGGAGCTGCTGGCGGCGCGCCAGCGCGAGGGCCAGCGCCTGGTGGCCATGCTCAGTGATCGCTGCGGCCAGTTGCGCGAGCTGACCCGGCAAGCCGGCCCGCTGATTCCGCAGCTGGTCGAGCAGCAAAAAAGCCGTTTTCTCGAGCGCTGGCGCGAGGCCATGGCCCTGGGCGAGGCCAGCGTGCCGCCCGAGGCGGCGCAGGAGCGGGCCTTGACCGAGGCCACCGCCTATGCCATTCGCATCGACGTGGCCGAAGAGCTCACCCGCCTGGGCTCACACCTGAGCGAGATCGAACGCCTGCTGCGCGCCGGCGGCGATATCGGCAAACGCCTGGACTTCCTGATCCAGGAGCTGCACCGCGAGGCCAATACCCTGGGCTCGAAATCAGCGACGCTCGAGCTCAGCCGCATCTCGGTCGACATGAAGGTGCTGATCGAACAGATGCGCGAACAGGTTCAAAACATCGAATAAAGCCCCAGCGAGCGCACCATGGACTACCCCGGAAATCTCTTTGTTGTGGCAGCCCCCAGCGGCGCTGGCAAGTCCAGCCTGGTCAAGGCCCTGCTGGAGATCGACGCCGGGGTGGCGCCCTCGGTCTCGCACACCACCCGGCCCCCGCGGGGCCAGGAAAAGCACGGGCGCGAATACTTTTTTCTAGCTGACGACGAATTTGACCGCATGATCGAGCGCGAGGCCTTTGTGGAATGGGCCCAGGTCCACGGCCACCGCTACGGCACCTCGCGCATGGCCATCGAGGACCGCATCCGCGTTGGTAACGATGTGAT
>CANHGF010000090.1 GCA_947460065.1 Comamonadaceae bacterium | reverse complement strand
CGGCTTGGGCGAGGCCGCCAGCATGTCGAACAAAGTGTTGGGCACCGTGGTCTGGGGGGTCGGGCCCAGCGACCAGGCCGGGAAGTGCATGTCGTACTTGGCCAGCGAGGGAATGCCGAAGGTGTGATGGACCAAGACCTTGTTGTAGCGCTGGGCCACGCCCATGGCCGACAAGATGGCGCCGGTGGCATACGGGCCCATCAGCAGGTCCACCTTGTCGGTGGTGATCAGCTGCTCGTAGAGGGTGCGGGCCAGGTCGGGCTTGGATTGATCGTCCTTGACGATCCATTCGACCTTGCGTCCGAGCAGACCGCCACGGGCATTGATCTGTTCGATATAGATGTCGCCGACCAGCTTGTGGGTCAGGCCGGTGGCCGACAGGGGACCTGTCAGGGCCAGCGTGCTGCCGATGCGGATCGGCGCGCCCTGGGCCTGTACGCCCTGCGACAGCGCCAAGGCTGCGCCAGCTGCTGTGGCAGCCAGTACCGAGCGCCTATCGATTTTTTTCATAAGAGTCTCCTGTTGCGGTTGAGAAAGGGATTGGGGAAAAGCTGGGTAAATTTCAGTCGACCTGCGCGCCCGAGCGGCGCACCAGATCGGCCCACTTGGTCAGTTCAGCGCGGCCGAAGGCAGGCAACTCATCAGCACGCATGGTGCTGGACTCGAGTCCCTGGGCCTTGAGCTTGCCGGCAATTTCCGGATGGGCCAGGGCCTGGGCGGCTGCCTCACGCAGACGGGCCAGCACCGGCGCGGGCGTAGCCGCCGGCGCGTACAGCATGAACCAGGCCACCAGATCAAAGTCATAACCCGATTCAGCGATCGCCGGCACCTCGGGCACCGCCGCACTGCGGCGGGCGCTCGAAGCAGCCAGCGCGCGCAATTTGCCGCTCTTCATGTGGGGCACCACCGCGGCAGGGTGGTAGAACATGAAATTGACCTGTGCGCTCATCACATCGGACAGCGCCAGGCCGCCCTCCTTGTAAGGCACATGGGTCATCTCGCCGCCGACTCTGGCCTTGAGCAACTCGCCGGCCAGATGCCCCGAGGTGCCGTTGCCTGCGGAGGCAAAGCTGACATTGGCGCCAGGTTTGCGGGCCAGATCGGACAGGTCCTTGAGCGACTTGAGCGGCGAGCTGGCTGGCACCACCAGCAAGGTCGGGGTGTAGCCCGGGAAGGCCACCGGCGCGAAGTCGCGCTGCGGGTCATAGGGCAGCTTTTTATAAAGCGTGGCATTGATCGCATGGGTGCCGACCGTACCCATCAGCAAGGTGTACCCGTCAGCGGGCGATTTGGCCACCTGCTCAGAGCCTATGCCGCCGCCCGCCCCCGCCCGGTTTTCCACCACGATGGCTTGTCCCAATGCGCGCGACATGCCTTCGGCCATGATGCGGCCGACGATGTCGGTGGTGGTGCCAGCGCCAAAAGGCACCACCATGCGGATCGGCTTGGTAGGAAAGTCCTGTGCCTGAACAAGCCCGGCGGCCAGCGCCAGGGCCAGAACGGCCAGAGCAGTTCTGCGTGGAGACGAATGCGCCATCATGCGGTCCTGCTCACTTTGCCGGCCGCGCTGGCCAGCCCGTCTTGAACTCTTCATTGTGCTGGCCCAGCAGCGGCGGAGCGGTCACGTCGAGCGGACGCTCGCCGTCATAGGTGACCGGTGAACGCACCGTCTTGAACATGCCTTTGACTGGCGAGGGTGCCTCGACAAACATCTGCAGATGCTTGATCTGCGGGTCTTCGGGCACCTCGGCCGAGTTGTACATCGGCGCGTGCGGCACATCCTCGGCCAGCAGGCGGTTGCACCATTCGGTGCGGGTCCGGTGCTTGAACACCGCCTGCAGCACCTCAATCATCGCCTCCTGGTTGTCGGTGCGCGCTTCGCGGGTGGCAAAGCGCGGATCCTCGAAGATGTCCGGCTTTTCCATGGCCTTGGCCAGGCCTTCCCAGAACTTGGGCGGCGAGGACATGTGAAGCGCCACCCACTTGCCGTCCGAGCACTCGAGAACATAGGACTGAGAAACGCGCGCCCGGCTGAAGGGATCGACTACCTGCCCGATGGTGAACAGGTGGGTGAAGGCATCGAGGTTGAAATGCGTCATCGCCTCGATCATCGAGACCTCAACCAGACGGCCTTGGCCGGAGACGTTGCGCTCATGCAAAGCGCCAAGGATGCCGTAGGCCGAGTAAAAACCGGTCATCGCATCGGCCAGGGCCGGTCCCACCACCCGCGGGTCGTTGGGGTTGACCAGCAAGCCGAGAAAGCCGCTGTAGGCCTGCGCCACCGAGTCATAACTGGGCCGGTCGCGGTAAGGGCCGTCACGGCCAAAGCCGCTGATGGCACAGTAAATCAGGCGCGGATTGATTTTTTTCAGACGCTCATAGCCAGAGCCGAGCTTTTCTGCCACACCCGGGCGGAAATTCTGGATGTAGACATCAGCCTGCGCGATCATCTCGTCAAAGCGCGCCAACTCGGCCGCGTCCTTGGTGTTGAGGGTGATCGAGCGCTTGTTGCGGTTGACCGATTGAAAGTGCGGGCTGTAGAGCTCGCCCCGGTAGGCCCGGAAGGGGTCGCCGGTGCCAGGCAGTTCGACCTTGACCACATCGGCGCCCAGATCCGCCAGCATCATGCCCGCAAAGGGGCCGGTGATGAAGGTGCCGTGCTCGACGACCTTGATGTCTTTGAGTACCTGAACCATGTTCAATCCTTTACAGGGGTGCCGGTGTATTGCTGCTGGGACACCGCATGGTTGGCCAGTGCAAAACCGATGGGGTCAGCCATCTCTTCATTGAGGTGAGCAATCAAACTGGCCACGCGCGCGAGCATCGGCACGCCCTTGAGCGCGGTCACCGGGAAATTGACGCCCATCAGCACCGCCGGGATGGCCCCGGAGACGTTCATGGCCAGCTCCCTGCCAGTGACCTCGGGGATCACCGACTCGATGATGCGAGCCAGTTCCACATATTTCTGGCCGCCACCGACCTGGGCCGACAGATTGAACAAGGCACCCACCCTCGGATCGGCTGTCTTGTGTTCGGGGTGACCGTAGCCGGGCACGATCTGCTTGTTCGCGCGAAGGTCGGTAACCACCGCCTTGGCGGCCGCCTTGAGGTCACCGCCGTGATGGGCAGCCGCCTCCGCTGCGACCCGCAGGAACAGCTTGCCGGCAGTCTCCGAAGCGCCAAGCACTACCGAACCGGCGCCCAGAATGCCAGCGGCGACCGCGCCTTGCATCGCATCGGGGGCTGCAGCCAAAGTCATGCGCGCGGCCTGGTTGCTGGGCACCAAGCCATGCTCGGCGATGGCCACCATGGTGGCGTTGACCAGCGCGCTGGTCGCCGCATCGGGCATCTGCCCAGTCAGCAGGAGGAAAAAGTAATCGCCGAAATTGACCTTGCCGATCAGATCACGCGACAAGTCCAGCCCCCGCACCACGATGCGCTGCTCGTTGGATGTGCTGATGGCGGTGTGGGGAACAATGTTTTTTCCGATTTTCACTTCTTACCTCCCGTTGATGATGAATTGCGCTGACTAGCTGCGACCGGTTTGACGGCCTCAGAGGACCTGGCAGGCCTGCTCGAAGCTCAAGCGCGGATTACGCTCAAACAGCTTGCTCTCGTCCATGTAACCCAGGTTGATCAGGAAATTGGCCTGATAGCGACCGTCAGGGAAAAACTCGGCATTGACCTTGGCCAGATCGACGCCGCTCATCGGGCCGCAAGCGAGATCCAGAGAGCGAGCCGCCATGATGAAATAGGCGCCACCCAGGGTACTGTTACGGGTTGCGGTGGCAGAGGCCATGGCTGGATTGCCCTCGAACATCGCCTGCGCTTCGGGCCGGTGCCAAATCTTGGGCATGTGCTCATAAAAACGGGTGTCGGTTGCAACGATCACGCAAACCGGTGCCGAGCGGGTCTTGTCCACATTGGTCGGTGACAGCGCCCCAATGATGCGCTCGCGAGCTTGCGGCGTGGTCAGGAACACATAGCGAGTGGGCTGGGTGTTCATCGAGGTCGGCGCCATGCAGGCCAGCTCGTAAACCTTCTTGAGCAGGTCGGCGGGAACCGGCTTGTCAGTAAAGCCGTTGGCGGTGCGGGCCTGGCGGAAAAGCTGGTCGAGGCTGGCGTCAGAGATGGGCATGGCAGTTCAATTCCTAAAAGTTAAAAAACAAGCAGCTTAGCGGCCGCAGAAAAACCTGGGGAGTATCGGTCAGCGAAAGAAACTCACTCGGCCTTGATGCCCAGGTCGCGGGTGATCTTGGACCAGCGGTCGACATCGCGCTTGACCAGCGAGCGCGCCTGCTCGGCGCTGAGCGCCAGCGGCTTGCCGCCAGCCTTGCGGAAAGTTTCCACCAGGTCGGGCGCGGCAATGATGCGCGCCAGTTCACTGCGCAAGCGCTCCTGCACATCGGCCGGTGTCTTGCTCGGCACGAACAGGCCGAACCAGGACTCTAGATCCAGGTTGGCCACGCCGGTTTCAAGAATCGTGGGGACTTCGGGGTGAAAGGGCAAGCGGGTGCTGCCCGAGACCACCAGGGCCCGCAGATTGCCAGATTCGACCTGCGGCCTTGCGGTCGGCGAAAGATCGAAGAACACGTCGACACGACCGCCCAGAAGGTCCTGATAGGCCGCCTGAGCACCCCGGTAGGGCACATGCACCGCCTCGACACCGGCCAGGTTCCACAGGGCTGCAGCCAGCACATGCTGGCCCGAGCCACTGCCGCCGGAGGCGTAGGTCAGCTTCTTCGGATTGGCCTTGGCGTAGGCAATGAGTTCGCGCAAATTGGCAAAGGGCAGATCCTTGCGCGCAACCAAGGTGTAGCTGTAGGCCACTGCCAAACCCACCGGCTCAAAGTCGCGCAGGCTGTCGTAGGGAATGTTGGGGTACAGGCCCGGATTGAGCGCCAGATTGGAGACCGAGCCAACCAGCAGCGTGTAGCCATCGGGCGGCGCCTTGGCCACCAGGTCGGTGCCCACCAGGGTGCCCGAGCCGGGCCGGTTTTCCACCACCGCGCTTTGGCCCATGGCCTTGCCCAGGCGGTCAGCCAGCAAGCGGCCCACCACATCAAAACCTCCGCCGGGCGGTTGAGGCACCACCACACGCAAGGGCTTGCTCGGAAAAGCTTGGGCCCATGCGAGCCCGCCGCTCATGGCGCCGAAACAGCCGACGACCACTGCCTTACTAAAAGATCGCTTGTTCATGATTTTTGTCTCCTGATAAACAGAGTCTGCTTCAGCGCTCGAGCGCACCGCCGGCCAGCCAGCGGCTGCCGCGTTGATAAAGATTCTGCACCCCGGAGCCTTTGAGCATGGGCATGTCCATCTTGACCTTGTAGCCAATGCGGGTCTGGATGTAGGCCAGGTGGCGATAGCCCTCGGGGTAGCTGGCCAGGGCCTGCTGATCGAGCTTGAGCAACGCCACCGGATCGACCGGGTCTATGCGGTCTTTTTCGTAGATGGGCTGACGGTGCAACAGCTTCCAGCGTCCTTCGTGACGGCTCACAAAATCATAAAAGCGGCCGGTACACACCACGTCGCACAGGACCGGGCCATCAGCGCCCTCGACCATACCACGCTGGGAAATCGTCATCTTGGTCTGGGCGATTGCCCGGTCACCCACCACCTCGACTGCGCTGCCGCCCAGGAAATGCAAAATGCTCACCCCCTTGGCCCAGCCCTCCTGGGTGACGCGGATGAAGTCCTTGAACGGCCCCTGAAACCAGGTCGCCATCATCACCCCCTCGGGGTGCCAGACGGTGGCAAAACGGTCCCAGTCGCCGGCATCGCGCCAGACGGCCCAACGCTCGACCATCTGGCGGATTTCCAATTCATCGTGCATCGCTTGATCCATTGCTGTGACTCCTTAAATTCAGACCGGCTCGACCCGGTAATCGACCTGGTGACGCGCAATGCGCAGGTCGGCCAACTCTTGTTTGACCCGCAGGTGCTCGGGGTGTAGCGCGTAGGCATCGAGCGCAGCCTGCGACTCGAACTCCGAGTAAAGCACCACGTCACAGGCGTAGTCGATGCGGCTGGAATCGACCCCGATTTCCAGATGCAGCAGACCCGGAATGCGCCCGCGCAAAGACTCGAAGCTGCGTTTGAGCAGCTCGATGGCGCGGGCCTTGGCCTGGTCCGTGTCGCCGCGCAAATTCCACATGACGATGTGCTTGATCAAGCGCTTCTCCGGTTCAAACCTGGGGCGCAAAGCCAGCGCTTTGCGGCCACAGGTTCACAAAGGCATGAACGGTGGTGCTGCCGTACAGGCCCGCGCGGGTAAAGGGCTCGTCGGCCAGCCAAGCGTGGGCTGCGTCGCGCGATTCAAAGTCGATGGCCAACAAGCTGCCCAGCATGGTCTGCCCGTCATCGGCAACCAAGGGGCCTGCAAAGGCAATGCGCTGCCCCACCTCGCCCAAGTAAGCCTTGTGCTCAGGACGCAGTCGATGGCGCAGCGCCTGGGTATCGGGCTTGTCAATCAAGATGAAGGTGAAAATCACAGGGCTCTCCGCTGAAGCACAAAATCAAACTCAATCCGGTGCATTCCCTGGCCGTCGTCTACCCAGGGCGCAATCAGCGACTGCCGCACGCCGTAGACCGCATCGCTGTCCAGATAAGGATCGTCCTGCCGGTAGACATGGGTGGTCAGCGGCTCATAGCCGGGCGCACTGATCTTGAAATGCATGTGCGCCGGCCGCCAGGGATGGCCGCCAGTGGCACCCAGCAGTTGCCCAACCGGCCCATCGACCGGCACCGGATAAGGCAGGGCCAGCACGGTGCGCAGCTCGAAGCGGCCATCGCTGCCGCTGCTCAGCACGCCACGGGCTCGGTGCTCGTCCAGGTCTTCGTACTGCACGTCATAGCGGCCTTCGGCGTCAGACTGCCAAAACTCCACCTCGGCGCCGGCCACAGACGCGCCATCGAGGGCGCAAACCCGGCCTTGCACCAGGCAGGGCTGGCCCGGCGCGCCACGGGCCAGGTCGGCTCCGTCGGGCAAGCGCGGCGCATCAGCCACATAAAAAGGCCCGACCACGGTGGACTCGGTACACCCGGCAGGCTTGTCATGGTTCATCGCCACCATCAGGGTCGACAAACCCAACACATCGGACAAGAGGATGAACTCCTGGCGCGTGGGACTGCACTTTTGTCCGACTGCGGTCAAAAATTCGATGCCCATCTGCCATTCCGGCTCGGTCAGCCGCGTCTCGCGGGCGAAGGCGTGCAGGTGCTGCACCAGGCTGGTCATCAGCTCCTTCAGACGCGCATCCGGCGTCTGCGCCAGGCGCGCGATAACGGCCTGGGTGATGGTCTCCTGGTTCAAATTGCGCAAAAGCCTGTCCCCGTTGCTGGTTTTTTTAGCAAGCGGGACTATAGATTTTCAAAACCCGAAGAAAAATAGCCAAGGCGCAAATGACATTTCCGCCAAATGGAATAAAGCGACACAATCTCCCCCGGCCCTGCCCGGCCGACCGAACAAACTGCGCGCCGACCCGACCCTATGGACCGCTGGACCGAAATCGAACTTTTTGTGCAAGTGGCCGAAACCGGCAGCTTGAGCCGTGCAGCCGAGGCTCTGCAACTGTCCAATGCCGCCGCCAGTCGGCACCTGGCGGCGCTGGAGGCCAGGCTGGGCGCACGCCTGGTCGAGCGCAACACCCGGCGTCTGTACCTGACCGACACCGGGCGCGAATTTCACAGCCGGGCCCGCACCATCGTCTCCGACCTGCGCGACGCGGAGTCGGCGGTCAACGCCACCGCGCTCAACCCCACCGGCATCCTGCGGGTGACCGCCTCGCTCTCATTTGCAATGCACCATGTGGCGCCGCTGCTGCGTGAATACACCCAGCGTTACCCCAATGTGCAGGTGCATTTGGAGGCGGCCAACCGCTATATGGACATCATCGACAACAACATCGATGTGGCCATCCGCAACCGCGAGTCCGAGCCCGACTCCAACATCACCATCCGCCGCATGGCCGAGACGCGCCGCTTGATGGCTGCCTCACCCGGCTACCTGGCCAGACACGGCACGCCGCAATCGCTGGAAGATCTGCAGCAGCACAAGCTGCTGATTTACACCCATGCCAACAACCCCAACGAGCTGCGGTTTTCCAAGGCCGGCGTCAGCAGCACGCTCACCGTCAAGGGCCTGCTCGAGTCCAACGACGGCCAGATCCTGCGCGCAGCCGCCCTAGACGGGCTGGGCATCCTGGTGCAACCGACCTACATCGTCTACGACGACATCGTGGCCGGCCGCCTGGTGCCGGTGCTCGACGACTGGGACCTGCCCCGCCT
>CANHGF010000089.1 GCA_947460065.1 Comamonadaceae bacterium | reverse complement strand
AGTGCAGCGCCGACCAGGGCCAGCAGGCCTGAGATCTCGGTGTCTTTTTTCTGCATGGTGAGCTTGGAGCTCAACGAGGTGTAGACCTTTTTGAGGTCCTGCGCAGTGCCGGCATAAAAATACTCGGCCTGCGTCTTGGCCGCGATGGCCTTGAGCGATTCCTCGTCCAGCCTGACCCGCATCGACCAGCCTTCAAAGCCTATGGTTTCGCCATTGACCGTGCCCACGCCCACGGTATAGACCCGCACGCCATAGTCGGCGGCGAGCTTGGCCGCCTCCATGGGGTCGACACCGGTGGTGCGCTGCCCGTCGGTCAGCAAGATGATGGCTGTTGATCCATTGGAGCCTGGAGCAACTGGCTCATAGGTCTTTTTCCCTGTCTTGGCCTTGTCATCCAGACTGGCGCCTTGCGGCCGGCTGCCATATTGCATCTTTGACAGGTCGATGTCGGCATCGGGAAACAGTTCGGCCAGCGACATGACGATGCCATTGCCGATGGCGGTGCCGCGCTGCATCTGGAACTTGTCGATTGCCGCCACCAGATCTTCGCGGTTGACGGTGGCCGGCTGCACCACCGAGGCGGTGCCGGCAAAGGCCACGATCGCCACCTTCACCTGCCTGGGCAATTCAGCGAGGAAGGCCTTGGCCGCGTTCTGGGCCGCCACCAGCCGGTTCGGCTCGACGTCGGTGGCACGCATGCTGCCCGAGACATCCATGGCCAGTACGATGGTTTCCTGCTGCGAGGGCAGGCGGATGGTGGCAAACGGCCGAGCCGAAGCCAGCAGCAGGGCGCCCAGGGCCAGAAGAAACAGCAGTGGCGGCAGGTGTCGGCGCCAGCTGCTGCTTCCCGCCATGGCCTCGCGCACCATGGCCAGGCTGGCATAGCGCAAGGCCGCTTGCCGCTTGCGTTTCATCAGCCACAGGTACAGCAGTACCAAGGCTGGCAGGAGCAGCAGCAACCACAGGAGATCGGGCCAAAAGAAAGTCATGGGTGTGGGACGGGGTGTGGGTCGGACAGGGCCTCAGGCCGCTCGCAAGCTGCCGCCGGGTCCGCGCAGCCTGCGTTTGCGCAACTGGCAAAAACGCACCATGGCATCGAGCAGGTCGTCGTCGGTGCGCAGCTCCAGCGCGTCGACGCCGCTGCGGGCCAGCGCCAGCCTCAGGTTTTGCTCGCGTGTCTGGGCGAGCTCGGCAAAGCGGCGCCGAAAGCGCTTGTCATGGGTGTCTACCCACAGGGTCTGACCGGTTTCGGCATCGCGCAGGGGCAGCAGACCGATGTCGGGCAGGTCCATCTCCAGCGGGTCATACAGGCGCACCGCCACCACATCGTGACGCTGGGCCAGCAGTCCCAGGGCCTGCTCCCATCCAGGCTCGCTGATGAAGTCGGACACCAGAACAATCGTCGAGCGACGGCGTATGCCCTGGGCTGCGGTGCGCAGCAGGTCATGCAGCCGGGTTGGGGCGCTGCTCACCTGAGCGGGGCGCTGGCGCAGCAGGTGCATCAGTTGCAGCACCTGCGGCCGCCCGCCTCGGGCCGGCAAGACCGCTTCAACCTGCGAGCGGTAAATCATGGCGCCGACCCGGTTGCCCTCGCGGGTGAGCATGCGCGCCAGCACCGCCACCAGCTCCTGGGCCAGGTCGCTCTTGCGCTGGTGGCCTGAGCCAAAGTCGACCGAGCCACTGAGGTCGAGCAGGAACCAGGCGCTCATCTCACGGTCTTCGGTAAACACCCGCACGTGTGGCTGGTCCATGCGAGCGGTCAAGTTCCAGTCGATGTGACGAACATCGTCATGGTGTTGGTATTCGCGCAGGTCGGCCAGGTCCATGCCCTGGCCCCGCATCACGGTGCGGTGATGGCCCTGCAGCAGGCCGTCGAGGCGCCGCAGCACCGTCCATTCCAGCCGGCGCAGCAGGTTTTCGGCGCGCTCGATTAAAGGCGCAGGCGCTGCCACCGGCGCAGGCCTCGGCGTCGGCGCAGGGCCGCGCAACAGCTTAGGCAGCCAGCTTGTCATGCTCGAGTGGCTTGGCTGGCGCTGCGATCTTGGCCATGATGCGCGCGATCACCGTGTCGCTGTCCAGGCCCTCCGACAGGGCCTCATACGACAGCACCAAGCGGTGGCGCAGGACATCGGGCACCAGATCACTCATGTCTTCGGGCAACACATAGCTGCGGCCACGCAGCAGAGCCAGCGCGCGGGCGCCTTCAGTCAGGGCAATCGTCGCGCGCGGGCTGGCACCAAAGGTGATCAACCGCTTGAGGTCGGCCAGATCATGGCGTTCTGGATAGCGGGTGGCCGAGACCAGTCGCACCGCATAGTGCAGCAGCGAAGGATCCACATAGACCTTGCGGCACTCGGCCTGCAAGGCGGCGATTTGCTCAATGCTGGCCACTGCGCTGACCTCCACCTTAGGGCCGATCATGCGCTCGACGATGACGTACTCCTCCTCATCGCTCGGGTAGTCGACCAGCACCTTCATCATGAAACGGTCCACCTGCGCCTCGGGCAGCGGGTAGGTGCCCTCGGTCTCGATCGGGTTTTGCGTGGCCATCACCAGAAACGGGCGCGGTACCGGGTGGCTTTGGCCGGCGATGGTGACCTGCCTTTCCTGCATCACCTCCAGCAGTGCGCTTTGTACCTTGGCAGGCGCTCGGTTGATTTCGTCGGCCAGCAGCAAGTTGGTGAACACCGGCCCCAGCGAGGTACCGAATTCGCCAGTTTTCTGGTTATAGATGCGGGTGCCCACCAGATCGGCCGGCACCAGATCGGGCGTGAACTGTATGCGCTTGAACTGCCCGCGCACGGTATCGGCCAGGGTCTTGACGGTCAGCGTCTTGGCCAGGCCGGGCACGCCTTCGACCAGCAAATGGCCCTGGGCCAGGATGGCGATCATCACCCGTTCTAAGAAGCGGTCTTGGCCGACCACCACCCGCTTGACCTCATAGAGGATCTGTTCCATCAAAGCGGCGGTGTCGGTAGCGGGAGCAGAGTTCATGGCTGTCCTGGTCGAAGCTGTGGGTTTTAGAACGGGGGCATTCCGACGGCCGAGGCTGCGCTTTCAATCGGTACCGCAAAGCCGATGCCGATAAAGGTGCGCTGCTGTGAGGGGTTGTAGATGGCAGTCACAATGCCCACCACCTGGCCGTCCATGGTGACCAGCGGCCCGCCCGAGTTACCCGGGTTGGCGGCTGCGTCGAACTGGATCAGATTGCGCATTTCCTGCTGGCCTTCAGGCGAGCGAAAAGCGCGCTGCAGCCCGGAGATCACGCCGGCCGAGGCCGAGGGCCCGATGCCAAAGGGAAAGCCAACCGCCAGCACCTCGTCGCCCGGGACCAGGTCGCTGGTCGAGCGCATCGTGGCGGCAATCAAATCGTCAGGAATCTTGTGGGCCTGCAGCACTGCCAGGTCGTTTTCCGGTTGGGCGCCGGTGACCGAGGCGGTCGTCTCCAGCCCGTCATAGAACTCGATGCGGATCACGCTGGCGCCCTGCACCACGTGCAGATTGGTCAGGATGATGCCCTTGTCCACAATCACCACGCCGGTGCCCACGCTGCGCTGCACCAACTCGCCGGTTTTGGCGTCGGGGCTCATGCCCAGCACCCGCACCACGGAGGGCCGGATCGTTTCGTAGGCCTTGGCCGCCTTGGAAGGCAGCTGTACTGTTTCCAGCGTCTTGAGCACAGCGGCGTCGATGTCTTTTTGCGTCAGCGCCGGCGGTATTTGCTGAAATAAGGCGAGGAGACTGGCCAGTGTTGCCAGACTCAGCAGCGCAATGACGGTCCACAGCAGCCTTGGCTGCGACCAGTCGCGCAAGAGCAGCCGGCGCAGGCGCGCGGGCTTGGCTGTGCCTTTCCCTTCAGCCGCGCGCTCGGACGCAGCCGTATCCGGGCGGGATGGAGAGCTGCTGTAGAGGGCGGACCTTCGCATCAGTTCACCTCGAGGGGATGGGGGCTAGCCCGCAGGGCGGGCCGGAGCTTCTTCTTGAGAGTGTCACACGGTATCACGTTCGGCCCGGTCTTGCAGTCGATGGGCTGGGCTTGAGGCATCATTCGTTCATGGTCTGGATCGATACCCACTGCCACCTCGACGCGCCCGAATTTGGATCGGACCAGGGCGCGGTGCGCCGCCGCGCGCAGGAGGGCGGTGTGCTCCATTGCTTGATCCCCGCGGTAAGCCCGGCTAATTTTTCCGCCGTTCGGCAACTGGCGCACCGTTTTGGTGACAGCTACGCCCTGGGGATACATCCGCTGTTTGTCGCCGATGTGACCGATCGGCATCTGGCCGAGCTCGATGCGACCCTGGGCGCACAGCGCGATGACCCGCACCTTGTCGGACTGGGCGAGATTGGCCTGGATTTTTTCGTGCCGGCCCTGTGTACCCCGGCCATGCGCAGTCATCAGGAGCACATCTACCGCGAGCAGCTGCGGCTGGCGCTCAGGCACGAGCTGCCGGTTATCCTGCATGTGCGGCGATCGGCCGACCGCCTTCTGAAATATCTGCGCGAGCTGGCCCCGGCCGCCGGCTGGCGCGGCATTGCCCATGCCTTCAACGGCAGCGAGCAGCAGGCCCGCGCCTTTTTGGAACTCGGTTTTAAGCTTGGTTTCGGCGGCGCGCTGACCTTCCCCGCTGCCCGACAGCTGCAGCACTTGGCCACCACCTTGCCGCTGCAGGCGCTGGTGCTTGAAACCGACGCGCCTGACATCCCGCCGCAATGGCTGTATCGCACCGCGTCCGAGCGCGCGTCCGGCCTGCCTCAGGGGCGCAATGAGCCGGCCGAACTGCCGCGCATTGGCCAGCAGCTGGCCCAGCTTCGGGGCCTGCCCGTGCAACTTCTGGCTGAGCAGCTGCAGCACAATGCCGTGGCTGCTTTGCCCCGGTTGGCCGCTTTGCTCGCGGCCAGGCCCGCCACTACGACGTCTTGAGAGCTTTTCACCGAATGCCCAGTCCCTTGCCTGCCGCACTGCCCGAAGTCAGCTTTTCCGAGGATCCGGAGGTGCGTCATCTGCACCTGGGCACGCCCTGGATCCAGGGCTCAATGCGCCGCGATGCGCCCTTCGATATTGAACTGGAGTACGTGCAGCGCATGATGGCCTGGCTGCTGTTTGTGCCGGCCGAGGCTGTGCCCGATCGGCACGCCATGCAGCTGGGTCTGGGCGCTGGTGCGCTGACCAAGTTCTGCTACAAAAAGCTGCAGATGCGCAGCACCGCCATCGAGCTCAATGAGCAGGTGGTGCTGGCCTGCCGCCAGTGGTTCAGGCTGCCGGCGCCCAGTTCGCGCCTGCGCATCGTCGTGGCCGACGCCGGGCAGGAAATTTCTGGGCCCCAATATGCCGGCACGGTCGACGCCCTGCAGGTCGATCTTTACGACGAAGAGGCCGCCGCCCCGGTGCTCGATAGCCCGGATTTTTATGCCGACTGCCGCCGTCTGCTCACCGAGGACGGGGTGATGAGTGTCAACCTGTTCGGACGGCATGCCAGCTTCGAGCAATCAGTGGCCAAAATGGCGGCGGCCTTTGGCGAGTCGGCCTTGTGGGTTTTTCGACCGACCCGCGAGGGCAACACCGTGGTACTGGCATTGCGTCGGCCTCATGCCCTGGAACGCCCGCTTCTGGTGCAGCGCGCCAGACATATTGAGTCGCAGTGGGGATTGCCGGCACTCAAATGGCTGAAAACCCTGCAGCCCTGGGCATGAGGGTATGAGACCCCGGGCTTTGCGTACTGGCGCCTAGGTGTAAGCCACATGCCAGCATCGGCTTAAATCCATGCACAATCGGCCCGGTCTGAACTTCAGAGGAGTTGGTTTCGTGAATATCAAAAGTCAAAAGGACTTTGTGTCCGGGGTGATGTTCATGGTGGTCGGGGCTGCGTTTGCCTGGGGTGCCACCAAGTACAGCGTCGGGACTGGTGCGCGCATGGGCCCGGGCTACTTCCCGCTCATGCTCGGTGTTTTGTTGACGATCCTCGGCGCGATAGTCACCTTCAACGGCTTGGCCATCGAGCGTGTTGGCGGCGACAAGATCGGCAAATGGGCCTTCAAGCCGCTGTGCTTCATTATTGGCGCCAATGTGATCTTCGGCGTTTGCCTCGGCGGTCTGCCCTCGATCGGACTCAAGTCCTTGGGCTTGATCGTCGGAATTTACGCGGTGACTTTTGTGGCCAGCATGGCTGAGGCGGGCTGGAAGGTCAAGAACACCTTCATTCTGGCGACGGTCCTGTCGGTCATCAGTTACTTGGCTTTTATCAAACTGCTTAAGCTGCAGTTCCCGGTCTGGCCGGTTTTTCTCACCGCCTGAACGGCTAGCAAGGAATCAAGACCATGGATCTCATTGCCAATTTGTCGCTGGGTTTTGGCGTGGCTTTCACGCCCATCAACATGCTCTATGCCCTGATCGGCTGTGTGCTGGGTACGCTCATCGGGGTGCTGCCTGGCATCGGGCCGGTAGCCACCATTGCCATGCTGTTGCCGGCCACCTATGCACTGCCACCGGTGTCGGCGCTGATCATGCTGGCTGGTATCTATTACGGCGCCCAGTATGGCGGCTCGACCACCGCCATTTTGGTCAATCTGCCGGGCGAATCGTCCTCGGTGGTGACCTGTATCGACGGCTACCAGATGGCGCGCAAGGGCAGAGCCGGCCCGGCTCTGGCATCAGCCGGTTTGGGCTCCTTCTTTGCCGGCTCGGTAGGCACGCTGATTTTGGCGGCTTTTGCGCCGCCCCTGACCGAACTGGCCTTCAAGTTCGGCCCGGCCGAGTATTTCGCACTGATGGTGCTGGGCCTGATCGGCGCGGTGGTGCTGGCTTCAGGCTCGCTGGTCAAAGCCGTGGCCATGATCATTCTCGGCCTCTTGCTCGGATTGATCGGCACAGACGTCAATTCTGGCGTGGCCCGCTTCTCTTTTGATGTGCCCGAACTGACCGACGGCGTCGGCTTTGTGGTGTTGGCCATGGGCATCTTCGGCTACGGTGAAATCATCAGCAACCTGTCGCAGCCCGAGAGTGAGCGTGAGGTCTTCACCTCCAAGGTCAGCGGCCTGATGCCCACCGCTGAGGACCTCAAGCGCATGGCACCGGCGGTGCTGCGTGGTACGGCCCTGGGCTCCATCCTCGGTATCCTGCCTGGCGGTGGTGCGCTGCTGGCGGCGTTTGCGGCCTACGCCATTGAAAAGAAACTGGGCACCAAGCCGGGCGAGATTCCCTTCGGGCAGGGTAACATCCGCGGTGTGGCGGCTCCCGAGTCGGCCAACAACGCGGGCGCCCAGACCTCCTTCATTCCGCTGCTGACCCTGGGCATTCCGCCCAATGCAGTGATGGCGTTGATGGTCGGCGCCATGACCATCCACAACATCCAGCCCGGACCGCAGGTGATGACCAGCAACCCGGAACTGTTTTGGGGCCTGATCGCCTCGATGTGGCTCGGCAACGCGATGCTGGTGATTTTGAATCTGCCGCTGATTGGCATGTGGATCAAGCTGCTGACCGTGCCCTACCGCTATCTGTTCCCTGCCATCGTCTTGTTTTGTGCGATCGGTGTGTACTCCACCAACAACAACACCTTCGACGTCTGGATGGTGGCCCTGTTCGGCGTGATCGGTTATGCCTTCGTCAAACTCGGCTGCGAGCCCGCCCCCTTGCTCCTGGGCTTCATCCTGGGCCCGATGATGGAAGAAAACCTGCGCCGTGCCCTGTTGCTCTCGCGCGGCGACTGGTCGGTGTTCGTGACCCGGCCGCTGTCGGGCTCTCTTTTGGCGGTGGCCGTGTTGATGCTGGTCATCGTGCTGCTGCCCTCGGTGAAAAACAAGCGCGAGGAAGCCTTCGTCGAGGAGTGATGCAGTCTGCCTGAGCGTGCAACGGCCCCTGCGGGGGCCGTTGTCGTTTGGAGGCCTGCGCTCCTCGTCGACCCAATTGCCTGGCTCTGACACAATCAAATGATGAATAAGCGTCTTGTTTGGGCCTGGCTTGCCTGCGCCGGTCTTGGCAGCTTCCTGGGGCCCGTCGCAGCCCAGGCACAGACCTACCCCAGCAAGTCCATTCGCCTGGTCGTGCCCTTTCCGGCTGGCGGCGCCACCGACCTGTTTGCCCGCACCGTCTCGCAAAAGCTCAGCGAGCGGCTGGGTCAGACAGTGGTGGTCGACAACAAGCCCGGTGCCGGCGGCTCGCTGGGTGCCGACCTGGCCGCCAAGGCCCCGGCCGATGGCTACACCTTGCTGCTGAGCACCACAAGCACCCACTCCATCGGGCCCAACCTCAACCCGAAAATTCCGTATGACGCGGTGCGTGACTTCACGCCGATCTCGCACCT
>CANHGF010000088.1 GCA_947460065.1 Comamonadaceae bacterium | reverse complement strand
GATCGCGTCGGTGCCATACAGCGCGGCATACAGAGAGCCCGAGCGCGCATTGGCCGCGTTGAGCGCATACCGGGCGTTGAGCACGGGCTCCACCAGCTGCGGACCAGCCTGGGTGGCCAGCTCGTCATCGACCTTGCGGGTGGTGATCTTGGCCGACTTGGGCGGCTTGACCAGGTAGCCGATCTTCTCGAGGAAGGCGCGGTAGGCGGCCATGTCGGCAATCGGGCCGGGATGCACCCGGTGCCAGCCGTCGAGTTCGACCTGCGGGCGATCGCGTTCGGCGAGCAAGGCGATGTTCTTGGGCGCCAGGTCGGCCACGATGGCATCAAAGCCTTGCCAGAACTGCGCGGGCGCAATGCCGGTGCCGGGCAGCACCCGGTCTTCAATGAAACGGTGCAGCTCGGCGGCAACTTGCAGGCGGTGGACTTGGGTGCGTTCGGTCATGGAGGTGTCTCCTGTGTCGAGGATTGAAAGAAGGATGGAGGGATTCAGGAATGGATCGGCCCCAGGGCCTGCAGCACCGCGCGCAGATCGCTGCCGCTGTAATGGGGCTCGGTGTCGAGTTCTTCAAAGGGAAGCTGGTAGCGGTTGACCCAGACGGTGGCATAGCCATACCAGGTGGCAGCCAGCGCGTCCCAGGCATTGCTGCTGACAAAGCCGATTTGTGCCGCAGTCAGGCCGGTGGCTTGCTCGCCCAAGGCATAGGCCTGCGGGTCGGTCTTGTACTTGCGGATCGGGTCGACACTGATGACATGATCGAGCAGATCGCTGAGGCCGGCTGACTTGATCGCCACATCGAGCATGGCACGGTCCCCGTTGGACAGGATGCCGGTAGCGATGCCCCGCTCGCGCAGCGCCTGCAGCACCTCGCGGTTTTCCGGGAAGGACGACAGGTGCCGGTATTGGTTCATCAGCTGCTGCTCGCGCTCCTTGTTCAGCTCGAGCTTCATGCGCTTGCAGGCATAGCGCAGGGCGGCGGCGGTCAGCTCCCAAAATGGCCGGTACACCGACTCGCGCTGCGGACCCTTGGCGCTGCTGCTGACCAGTCGGGTGTACTCGATCTGCTTGTCGCGCCAGAGTTGGCTCAGCGCCTGCCCCTGGCCCGGATAGAGCTGCTCGGCCAGCAGCGCCACGCTGTAGACGTCGAACAGCGTGCCGTAGGCGTCAAACAGCACGGCTTTGATGCCGGCGTGCTTGGGCTGGGCGAGGGAATGGACCATGCTCTTCACTGTATTCCATCTCGCTTTGCTCATCAATGAACTTGGAGGCTGATGATTAATGACAAAAACATATCTAATCGCAGGGGTGCAGCTCACTCTCAGGGGGTCGGGCCTGATCCGACAATCCAGATCATGGAATCTGCGAGGTATTCATGAAGATTGCGGTATTGGGCGCCGGCTCCTTGGGCTGTGCCATGGGCGGTGTGCTGACCGAGGCCGGGCAGGAGGTCTGGCTGATCAATCGGCACGCCGATCGGGTTGAGCATCTGCGTCGTCACGGTTTGGTGATGCGGGTCGACGGCGTGGACCGCCGCGTGGCAGTGCGTGCAGCGCTGAGGGCCGAAGAGGTGGGTCCGGTGGGCCTGGTGATCGTGCTGGTCAAGTCCTTCCACACCGACGAGGCCATGGCAGGCGCGCTGGCGCTGATCGGCCCGCAGACCGATGTGCTCTCGCTGCAAAATGGCCTGGGCCATGAGGACATCCTGGCCCGCCATGTGGGCCGCGAGCGGGTGCTGGTGGGCCGCACCTATGTGGGCGGTAGCCCGCTGGGGCCGGGCCATGTGATCGCGGGCTACCGTGGCAAGGATACCCACCTGGGCGAGCTTGACGGGGCTATGAGCGAGCGGGTGCAGCGCATCGCGCAGGTCTTCAACGCGGCGGGCCTGCACACACTCGTCAGCCAGAACATTTTGGGCACGGTGTGGGACAAGCTCCTGATCAATGTGGCCACCGGCGCCATCACCGCGATCACAGGCCTGAGCTACGGTCACCTCTACGCGCAGCCGCAGTTGCAGACCCTGGGCGTGGCAGCGGTCGAAGAGGCCATGGCGGTGGCTCGGGCCCGCGGCATTGCGCTGTCCATCACCGATCCCTTGTTCGCCTGGAACAAGGCCGGGGCCGGGCTGGGCGCGGACTTCAAGACCTCCATGCTGCAAAGCATTGAAAAAGGTTCGGTCACTGAAATCGACTACGTCAACGGCGCGGTGGTGGCCCTGGGCGAGCGGCTGGGCGTGGCCACGCCGGTCAATCGGACCTTGCTGGCCCTGGTCAAGGGTCTGGAGAGTCGGCTTCCAAGGTAAGGGTAAGGCACGCCGCTGCTTTGCCGGGCGGCCGCTGTGGGCGGGACCGGTGGCGATGGGCCGCTGCCAGCCGGTAACTGCCAAGGACCGGCATCGCCCTTATACTTTGAAAATGAACGAACTGGTACAAAGACCTGCCCGTCCTGTGCGCAAGGCGGCTGGTGCCCTGCGTGCGGGCCGGGCGGCGCCGGCAGCCTCGCCTTCACGCACCAACGATCCCGAGCGCACCATGGCCGGCATCTTGGAAGTGGCGCTGCGCGAATTCGCCGACAAGGGCTTAAGCGGGGCGCGCATCGACGAGATTGCCGCTGCCACCCGCACCAGCAAGCGCATGATCTATTACTACTTCGGCAGCAAGGAAGGCCTGTATCTGGCGGTGCTGGAGCACAGTTACCGTGAGATGCGGCGCATCGAAGGCGAGTTGATGCTGGACAACCTGCCGCCAGAGGATGCCTTGCGGCGCCTGGTGGAATTCACCTTCGACCATCATGTGGCGCACGAGGATTACATCCGCATCGTGATGAACGAGAACATCGAGCGCGGCAAGTATCTGGCACAAAGCCAGATCATCCAGGAACTCAATGTGCCGGCCATCTCGGCCATCGGCCGGCTGTACGAGCGCGGCCTGGCTGCCGGCGTGTTTCGCCAGGGGCTGGATCCGGTGGACATCCACGCATCGATCTCGGCGCTGACCTTCTTCAATGTCTCCAACCAGTACAGCTTTGGTCAGATCTTCAAACGGGATTTGTCCGCATCGGCGGTCCGTGCGCTGCGGCGAGCCAACATCGTCGAGATGGTGGTGCGGTTTGTCAGGCGCTGAGTCGACTGACGGCCCCAGGGTTTTCCCTGAATTCAAAGAACTAACCAGTTGGTACATTTAGCGTCTGAAGTTTAAAGGGGGAGGGGGCCATGCTCGATCGGTTTCTTGGCGGCTATTGCCGATGCCTGTCCTGGTTGATGGCCCTGGGCCTGGCGCTGATGGTGGTTTTGGTCTTTGCCAATGTGGTGTTGCGCTACGGCTTTAGCTCGGGCGTGACCATGAGCGAGGAACTCTCGCGTTGGCTCTTTGTCTGGATGACCTTCCTCGGCGCGGTGGTGGCCATGCGCGAGGGCACGCACCTCGGTTCAGACACCCTGGTTTCGCGGCTGCCACTGGCAGGGAAAAAAGTGTTTTTTGTGATCGCTCACCTGCTGATGCTGTTTGTCTGCTGGCTGTTATTCAAGGGCTCTTACGAGCAGACCCTGATCAACCTGACTTCCACCAGCGCGGTGATGGAGGTGTCCATGGGCATTTTCTACGCCTGCGGCGTGCTGACGGCGCTGTCGATCGCCTTGATTCTGATGCACCGGCTCTGGCGCCTGTTCAGGGGACAGCTTACCGAGTCTGAGCTGATCGGCGTGCGCGAGTCGGAAGAAGAGCCGATCGACGTGCCCCCTCCCATCAAGTGAGCTGACAGGAGCCCACGATGACCATCGCCGTGTTTTTGGGAGCTTTGCTTGGCGCCATGGCCCTGGGCATTCCCATTGCCTTTTCTCTGTTGCTCTGCGGTGCCGCGCTGATGTGGCACATGGATATGTTTGACGCGCAGATCCTGGCGCAAAACGTGATCGAAGGCGCCAACAGCTTTCCTTTGCTGGCCGTACCTTTTTTCATGCTGGCCGGCGAGATCATGAATGTGGGCGGTCTGTCGCGTCGCATCGTGGACTTTGCCATGGCCCTGGTCGGGCACATCCGCGGCGGCCTGGGCTATGTCACCATTCTGGCCGCCTGTCTGCTGTCGGCCTTGTCGGGCTCGGCGATCGCCGATGCAGCGGCGCTGACGGCGCTGCTGCTGCCCATGATGGTCAAGGCCGGCCACGACAAGGTGCGCAGCGCCGGCCTGATCGCCGCCTGCGGCGTGATCGGTCCCATCATTCCGCCGTCCATCGGCTTCGTGATCTTTGGCGTGGCCGGCAACGTTTCGATCAGCAAGCTGTTCCTGGCGGGCATTTTTCCTGGTCTGCTGCTGGGCGCCGGTCTGTGGCTGACCTGGTGGTGGCTCACCCGCAAGGAACTGCTGGCGCCGCCGCCGCAGCAGTCGGCCCAGCAGGTGTGGCTGGCCCTGCGCCGTGCCTCCTGGGCGCTGATGCTGCCAGTCATCATTCTGGTGGGCTTGCGCATGGGTGTGTTCACGCCCACCGAAGCGGCCGTGGTGGCCGCCGTCTATGCGCTGTTCGTGGCCACGGTGGTCTACCGTGAACTGACCATGAAGCAACTGGTCGAGGTCTTCATAAGCTCGGCGCGCACCACCTCGGTGGTGATGTTTCTGGTGGCCGCCGCCATGGTATCGGCCTGGATGATCACTGTGGCCCAACTGCCCGATCAGGTGATCTCCCTGCTGCAGCCCTTTCTGGACAACCCCAAGCTGTTGATGGCCCTGATCATGGTGCTGGTCATCATCGTGGGCACGGCCATGGACATGACGCCCACCATCCTGATCCTGACGCCGGTACTCATGCCCCTGGTCAAGGCCGCCGGCATTGACCCCGTCTACTTCGGCGTGCTGTTCATCATCAACAATTCCATCGGTCTGGTCACACCACCGGTGGGCACGGTGCTCAATGTGGTGGCCGGCGTGGGCCGCATGCGCATGGACGACGTCACCCGCGGGGTGATGCCCTTCATGTTGGTGCAGTTCCTGGTCATGTTCCTGCTGGTGCTGTTCCCCGACTTGGTGATGGTGCCTGCTCGCTGGCTCTATAACTGAGGTGTTTTTTAAAGGGGTTTGCGCGATCGGTACGCCGCGCACTTCTCACCCGATCTCGCGTACTTGCAATCCAGAAGGAGACTCTATGAAACGCAATACTCTGAAAGCTTTGGTGGCCGCTTTGGCTGTCACCGCTTTTGGCAGCGCCGCCCAGGCGCAGGACAAGACCATCAAGTTCGCCACGCAAAACCCCAAGGGCCATCCCATCGTGATGGGTATGGAAAAGTTTGCCGAGATCGTGCAGGCCAAGTCGGGCGGCAAGATCAAGGTCAACTTGTTCCCCGGCGGCGCGCTGGGCAGCGACCAGGCCAATGTCTCGGCCATCCAGGGCGGAACCCTGGAAATGGCCTCGATGAATTCCGGCATCTTCGCCAGCCAGGTCAAGGAATTCGCGATCTACGACTTCCCCTTCCTTTTCAGCAGCGAAAAAGAGGCTGAGGCCGTCATTGACGGCCCCATCGGCAAGCAACTGCATGACAAGCTGCAGGAAAAGGGCATCGTCGGCCTGGCCTACTTTGAGCTGGGCTTTCGCAACATCACCAACAGCCGCCGCCCCATCACCAAGGCCGAGGACCTTGAGGGCCTGAAGCTGCGCGTGATTCCCAACCCGATCAACGTGGACTGGGTGCGCGCGCTGGGCGCTAACCCCACGCCGCTGCCCTTCCCCGAGGTCTATGGCGCGCTCGAGCAAAAAGCGATTGACGGCCAGGAAAATCCGGTCACCGTCATCAACGCCAACAAATTCTTCGAAGTGCAAAAGCACGTGGTGTTGTCCAACCACCAGTACAACCCGCAGTCGGTGGTGATCAGCAAGAAATTCTGGGACGGCCTGGACGCGGCACAGAAGAAAATCCTGACCGATGCGGCGCAGGAAGCGGCCAAGTTCCAGCGCCTGCAGGCGCGCGGCCAGGTCGCTTCGGCCCTGGACAACATGAAAAAGAACGGCATGCAGGTCACTGAGCTCTCGCCCGCCGAGCTGACCAAGCTGCGCGACAAGATGCGCCCTGTGACCGCCAAGTACGGCGTGAGCGTGGGCCAGGACCTGCTCAAGCAGGTGCAGGAGCAGGTGGCCAAGGCCCGCAAGTAAGCCGCTGCCCTCGAGCCTGCCGAGCCCTCCGTATGGAGGCCGGCAGGTTTTTTACGCGCAGCCGTCCCCTTCCATGTCCCATCTTCGCATCGCCGTGGTCGGCGCCGGCCTGATCGGCCGCACGCACATCGAGCTGGTCTCACGCAGCCCCGAGTTGCAGCTCGGGGCGGTGGTCGATCCCGCGCCGGCCGGCGCGCAGTTGGCCGGGCAGCGGTGCGTGCCGCATTTTGAGAGCCTGCAGGCCCTGCTGGCGCAGCAGCGGCCCGACGGCCTCATCCTGGCCACGCCCAATGCGCTGCACGTACCGCAGGCGCTGCAGTGTCTGGAGGCGGGCGTGAGCGTGCTGGTGGAAAAGCCGGTCTCGACCACGGTGGCCGAAGGGCAGGCGCTGCTGCGCGCCGAGCAGGCTTCTACCGCCCGCGTGCTGGTGGGCCATCATCGGGCGCACAGCCCGCTGATGGCGCAGGCTGCCGAACTGGCGCGCGGCGGCCGCTTAGGCCGCATCGTGGCCGTCATGGGCAGCGCTGCCTTCCACAAGCCGGCGCAGTACTTTGCCGACGGTCCCTGGCGCACGCAGCCCGGAGGCGGCCCCATCCTCATCAACTTGATCCACGAGGTTCACAACCTGCGCATGCTGTGCGGTGAGATCGTGGCGGTGCAGGCTTTTGCGTCGAACGCGGTGCGCGGCTTTGTGGTGGAAGACACGGTGAGCATCAACCTGCGCTTTGCCTCTGGCGCACTGGGCAGCTTTTTGCTGTCGGACACCGCAGCCTGTGCCCGCAGCTGGGAGCAGACCAGCCAGGAGAACCCGGCCTATCCCAGCTACGGCGACGAGGACTGCTATGTGCTCACCGGGACGCTGGGCAGTCTGTCCGTACCGACAATGCGCCTGAAGACCTACGCGGACGCGCAAGAGGCCTCCTGGTGGAAGCCCTTTTCCGAAGACCGTCTGGCCGTGCAGCGCGAGGATCCACTGACGCGGCAACTGGCGCATTTCGCGCAGGTGATACGCGGCCAGGCCCAGCCCCTGGTCAGCGTGCGCGACGG
This sequence comes from Comamonadaceae bacterium, assembly GCA_947460065.1. GTDB lineage: Bacteria > Pseudomonadota > Gammaproteobacteria > Burkholderiales > Burkholderiaceae_C > Polaromonas. Next base: position 1,146 of record CANHGF010000088.1, on the reverse strand, counting down.
CCTGCAAAACCTGCGCGTGACCGAAGCGATTGCCGAGGCGGCGCGCAGCGGCGGCGTGGTCACCTTGAACTGAAACCCCTTTTTGACTTCCAACGAAAGCCCAGCCATGAACATCCTCGTCCTCAACGGCGTCAACCTCAATATGTTCGGCAAGCGCGACCCGGCGCAGTACGGCACCATCACGCTCGAGCAGATCAACCAGTCCCTGGTGGACCTGGGCCGCGAGCTGGGCGCCAAAGTGGAAAATTTCCAGAGTAATTTTGAAGGCGCGATGTGCGAGCGCATCCATGCCGCACACAGCGACGGCACGCAAGCGGTGCTGATCAACGCTGGCGCCTGGACCCATTACAGCTACGCCATCCGTGACGCGCTGGCCATCCTCAAGTGCCCGATCTTCGAGGTCCACATGTCCAACATCCACGCCCGCGAGGAGTTCCGCCACCACTCGGTGATCGCGCCGATTGCCAAGGGCCAGATCGCCGGTTTTGGCGTGGACAGCTACCTGCTGGCCTTGCGCGCGGCGGTCTCGCACCTCAGGGCAGCTGCATGATCATCAATGGCCACACGGTCATCATCCCGCACATCGGCTACCCCACCCATTCGTTCAAGGCGCCGCTGATCTACAACCCCTATTTCGAGCAGCAGGGCATCAACGCCTTGGTGGTGCCCATGGCCTGCCAGGCAGACAACTTCGCCGATCTGCTGCGATCGTTGTTTCGGTTGGGCAATGTCGCCGGTGCGCTGATCACCATGCCGCACAAGGTCACCACCGTGGGCCTGGTCGATGAGGTGCTGCCGGCCGCCGCGATTGCCGGCGCAGCCAATGCGGTGCGCCTGGGCCCGCAGGGCCAGTTGCAGGCCGATATGTTCGACGGCGAGGGTTTTGTGCGCGGGGTGCAGCGCAAAGGCCTGCAGCTGGCGGGCAAGCGTGCCCTTGTGGTCGGCTCCGGGGGAGTGGGCTGCGCGATCGCGGCCTCGCTGGCCGCCGCGGGCGTGGCTCAGTTGGCGCTTTTTGATGTGAACACCGCCTCTAGCCAGGCCCTGGCCCAACGGCTGCAAAAGCACTATCCGCAAATCCAGGTGAGAACGGGCGACAAAGATCCCGCCGGCTTGGACCTGGTGGTCAATGCCACCCCCCTGGGCATG
>CANHGF010000087.1 GCA_947460065.1 Comamonadaceae bacterium | reverse complement strand
GCCTTTGGGCCGGATAGCCGACCCGCAGGAGGTGGCCAACGCGGTGGTATTCCTGGCCTCCAGCCGGGCCAGTTACATCAATGGCGTCAATCTGATGATGGACGGCTCTCTGGTGCCGATGATCTGAGCCTTGATGCGGCGCCCGGCCGCCTCAGGGCTTGATATAGCCGTAGCCTTCTCTGGCTTGCAGCCGGCCGACCCGGACTACGCCCGAGGGGGTGAATTCCGCGTCCATGGAGAACTGGGCCTTGTTGAGGTTGCGGTTCTTAAGGGTGATCTCGCAGATCTCGAAGCGCACGCCGCGCGCCTTGAGCGCAGACACCAGCGCGCCGTAGTCGACGTTGGTGTTGTTCTTGTCCTTGGCGCCTTCCATCAGGAAGTCCACGCCGTCGGCATGCGTCACCACCACGATCTGGGTCTCGGGCGCCACATCAAGGTGGTTGCGGATGTTGCGCAGGCCCTTGGTGGCCTGCGCGGCCGCGTTGTCGATGTGGTAGACCACCTTGTCGGCAGCGGTTTGTGCCACCGTCTGTGCTGCGGCGCTCAAGCTCAGGGCCATGCCCAGGATCAGGCTTGCGATGAATTTCATGAGGAGCTCTCCTTGATTTCTGATCAGTTTAGCCCTGGGCGGTTCGCGGCGTACATCAAAGCTCGATCAAGCCGGTGCGCTCGAGCGTCCACACCAGGCCGGCCAGCGCAATGGCCAGCGAGCCACCGGTCACCACCACCCAGCGGTAGAAGACGGTGCCGCGCATCAGCCAGGCCAGGGGCAGGAAGACCAGCACGATGGCCAGCTGGCCGATCTCAACGCCCACATTGAAGCCGGCGAGGGCGCCAGCCAGTGCACTGGCTGGCAGGCCCAGGTCGAGCAGCACATTGGCAAAGCCGAAGCCGTGCACCAGGCCAAACACAAAAGCCAGGCGCCAGCGACGCAGTGCGCTCCAGCCCACCAGGTTGTTGAGTGCGGCTACCACCACCGACACCGCAATCGCCGGCTCGATGAGGTCGGGCGAGGGCTCCAGCCACTTCATGACCGACAGGCCCAGGGTGATGGAGTGCGCGACGGTAAAGGCGGTGACCACCGCCAGCACATCCATCACCACCGGCTTGGGGCGCTCGGCGCCGCGCCAGCGATGCACCGGCTGCCTAGCGGCCAGCAGCGGTGCCAAGACCAGCAGACTGAGCAGGAAGACGATATGGTCTATGCCTATCCAGATGTGCCAGACGCCCTCGATCAGATAGCGGCCGAAGACCCGCAGTGCGCTGCTATCGGCTTGGCTTAGCAGCACGGTGGGGCGCTCGGGGCTGAAGATGGCGCTGCTTTGAAAGTCCGGCAGCTCCACCTTGAGCAGGCCCCGGTGCAGGGAGTCCTGCGCGAACATGAGACCGTAGCGCATGTCCAGCCGGGCTTGTGGGAGTTCGCGCAGGCTAGGGCATTGCACCGTCCACAAGGCACTGAGATAGCCGCCGTCGGCGCGTTCGCTGGCCTGCAGATCGGCTGGCCCCAAGGTGCAAGGCTGCCCGCTCTCGGTCAGGGCCAGGCCTTGGCTGAGCCAAGCCTGAATGTCTTGGGTCCGCGCGTTTGCGTCTGCCCAGGTGACGCGGCCGTCGCGGTCGCCATCGAGGTCGAGCATCAGGTCGACGTCGCGCCAGTGAATATCGGCGCGCAGCGTGAGCTTGCCCTCAGGCGCGCGCAGGGTCAGATAGCTGTTGCTGCTTGAATGGGCCAGCGCTTGGCCGCCGGGCCAGAGTGCTGCCAGAAAGAGGCCAAGCAGCCAAATGCTCCAGGCCTTGCGCAGCGCCGTCATGGCTTGCCTCCTGCCCAGCGCGGGTGCGTCTGGATTTGCCCGATCAATTTGGCCAGGGCCGGCTCGGTATAGCCGGTGGCCTTGGCCCACGTCAGCACCGGTTCGGCCGCCCGCGGCTGATCGAGCGCCAGGGCCGCCTGCGCGAACAGCACCGCGTCGGGCGGCTCTTTTTGCAGCTTCCAGTTGTCGACGGACAGGGCCAGGCCCGCAGCCAGATCCTTGCCGTAGCTGATGAGGTAAATCAGGCGAGGCCTTTCAATCAGCGCTTCCTGTCGCAGCGCCTGGGCCGCGTAGCGCTCTTGCAGCATTTTTTCGAGCCGCTGTTCCTGCCCGTCTTTTAGCCCCCGGCTGGCCAGCAGGGCCTGCATGAGGAGCGCATCGGTCATGGGCTGGCTGCCCGCGGCAGCTTTAGCCTGAGCAAATCGGCCCTGTTCGTTGAGCAATTCACACAGGGCCAGGCGCAGGGCATGCGATTTGGGATGGGCTTTGAGCTGCTTGTCCCAGACCGCTACCGCAGCTTCGGGTTGGCCAGCGACGCGCAAGGCCTCGCCTAAGTGAAATCCCAGCCATTGCTGGGAAGACGGGCTTTGAAAATCAGCTGCTGCGATCTTGGTCTTGAGCACAGGGATGGCCGCCTGGGGCTGCCCGCTGCGGTAGTGCAGGATCGCGCGGTAGACCTCGGCTTCGCTGCGCCCAAACAGGCGCTCGATTTCTTCGCCGTCCTTGCGGGCGGCTGTCATGTCCGCCAGCAGCAGATGCAAGGCAAAGCGCCAGGACCAGAACTCGGCCCGCTGGGGCTCTTTGGCAATGGCGGCGTTGATGTCCTGCAAGCCGGCATCAAACTCGTGAAAGCCTTGCTTGACCAAGCCCCGGAGGAAAAAAGCCTCGACGGGCAGGTCGCTAGCCTGCCACCAGGGCGTCAAGGCCGCCTTGGCCGAGCCAAACCAGCGCAGGTCTCCCTCGAGCAGGCCCAGGGTAAAGACCGCCCGGGCATAGGGCAGGGCAGTGTCCATGCGCCGGGGGTCGGCCCGCCAGGCTTGCTCCAGGGAGCGCACAGAGCCTTCCCGTTGGCCCTGCGCGTGAACCGATGCTGCCAGCATCACGCTGGCATCAGCCGGTCGAAAGCGCTCCTGCGCCACACTGGTCTGCGGCGCCAGGCCCAGTGCCACGGCCAGGCTCAAGGGCGCGCAAGCCCGTGTAACCCTGTACCCAGTTACAGTTTTTTCAAGATTCAAGTGTGACCTCTCAAGGGGTGATAGTATCCGCCCAGCTGTTCAGCTTTGGCTGAACTCAGCTCAGCCCCTTCACTCAAAGGTACTTCCATGAAATTTCTGATCGCAGCTCTGAGCGCCGCATTCATGCTGGCTTCCGCTCCTTCCTTTGCCGGCAGCCATGGCGGCGGCAAAATGGACGACAAGAAAGTCGATTGCTCCAAGAAAGAAAACGAGAAAGACAAGGCCTGCGAAAAGAAGAAGTGATTCTTCTTGGTCTTGAAAAAAAGCCCCTTTCGAGGGGCTTTTTTTCCGCCTGCGGTTTTTGCAGGCCGTCTGCGGAGGCGGGGCGGTTTCGCTAGGAAATACCCGCAGTCATCTTGACAGCCGGGTGGCGGTGCAGTAACTTAACGAATTCGATTTAAGCGATTTCGATTTAAACGAAATCGTTTTAAAAGGGTGAGGGTCGTTCTCGCGACTGTGCAAGGGGAGGGCATGATGGCGTCTATCGTCGTTTCCGGTTATCAGTTGGCCAACGAGACTTTGCGCATGGCCGATCTGCGTCAGGCGCTTTATGACGAAGGCGCCATCCTGATGGACAAGGTACTGGTCAACTTGCACGGGCAGGAACACCGCCAGCGCCGCAACATCGAAACCAAGGTGTTTCGGCGTGATTTTTTCCAGTGGTACGAGACGCAGGTCTTCCCGCAAACCCTGAAGGAAACCCTGGCCCCCTACCTGGCCAGCGGCAAAACCGACCTGGTCGATTTTGGCTTTCGGGTGATGATGAACTTGACCGCCGACTTTTCCGGTGTGGACCGTCCGCTGCGCACGCCCGAGGAAACCGCCCAGCTGCTGCACATCCTGCGCACCTTCGGCAAGGCCGCTACTTTGGGCCAGGCTTTGGGCGACAAGGAGGCCATCAAGGCTGAAATCCAGCAGGCCATGGACGAGTTTGACCAGGTGTTCTTTCGGCCCTCGATGCAGCGCCGGCAGACCCTGCTGGCCGAATTGGCCAACGGCCAGCGCAGCGAGGACAGCCTGCCGCGTGATGTGCTGCTGGAGTTGCTGCGCAACGCGCCTGAGCATCCGATCGAGCACGAGGTGCTGATGAAGGAAATCGGTTTCTTTCTGCTCGCCGGCGCCTTCACCACCATTCACACGCTCACCCACGCGGTGCATGAAATCTTCACCTGGCGCGCTGAGCATCCTGAAGATGCAAAGCGCTACGAGCAGGACCGGTTTTTCCTGCAGCGGGCCATCCATGAAAGCATGCGGCTGCACCCCTCTAGCCCGACGGCGGGCCGGCGTCCAACCTGCCCGGTGCACCTGCCCACCGGCCAGGATGCCACCGAGCAGGACATGGTTTCGGTCGACCTGATGGCGGCCAACCGCGATGTGGGTGTTTTTGGCGCCGATGCGGCGCAATACAACCCGCACCGGCCCGCGTCCAAGCAGGCCAGTCCCTACGGTTTGTCTTTCGGCATGGGCATGCATGCCTGCATAGGCTTGAATCTGGCAGCCGGTCTGCTGCCGCGCGCCGATGCCCGCGAGCAGGACCATCAGTGGGGCACGGTGACCCTGATCGTTCACGAGCTGCTCATGAACGGCGCGCGCCCCGATCCCGATCGGCCGGGCGTGGTGGACCGTTCGACCATTCGCAACAACTGGTCCAGCTATCCGCTGCTCTTCGGTGTCTGAGGGTCAAGCATGGCTCTAACGGTTCAAGGCTACAAGGATGCGCTCGAATGCCTGCGCGAGCAGCAGCTCGCGCAGTCGCTCTATGACGAAGGCGCGGTCATCATGGCCGATGTGCTCTTGGTGCTGCACGGCGCCGAGCACCGTGCGCGGCGCCTGCTCGAGCTCAAGGTCTTTCGGCGCGATTTTTTCCGCTACTACGAGCAGGAAGTTTTTCCGGCCACCTTGGCGCAAACCATCGCGCCTTTTGTGGCCGCTGGCGCTGCCGACCTGGTGGACTTTGGCTACCGCGTCACCCTGAATTTGACCGCTGACTTCGCGGGCATAGACCGGCCCCTGCGCACCACGCAGGAGACCGAGCACCTGCGCGCGTTGGTCATGAGTTTCAGCGAAGGCGCCACCTTAGTTCACTCGACCCGCAACAAGGAAGAGGTGCGCGCCGAGGTGCGCGAGGCCCTGCGCGACTTCGACCATAGCTTCTACCAGCCCTCGCTGGCCCGCCGGCGGGATTTGCTAGAGCGCCTTCGCCGTGGCGAGATCACCCAGGACGAGCTGCCGCGCGATGTACTGACGGTGCTGGCGCAAAACGAAGACCGGATCGAACTGCCGCCCGAGCTGATGATGCGCGAGATCGCGTTTTACCTGCAGGCCGGCTCGCACAGCACCGCCAACGCCACCACCCACGCCTTCCACGACCTCTACAGTTGGGCGCAGGCGCATCCGGACGACGGCCTGCGCATGGGCAGCGACCCGCTGTTTCAGCAGCGCTGTGTTCATGAAAGCCTGCGCCTGCACCCGGCCAGCCCGGTGGCCTGGCGCAAGCCGATCTGTCCCATGCATTTGCCCACCGGACAAGCGGTGCAGCCCACTGACCGGGTGGTGATCGATCTGGCCAGCGCCAACCGCGACCGCGCCATCTTCGGTGCCGATGCCGATGTGTTCAACCCGCACCGGGTGCTGTCCGAAGGCGTGCCGCCCTGGGGCCTGACCTTTGGCGTGGGCGTGCACACCTGCCTGGGCCGCGACCTGGACGGCGGTGTGCTGCCGCGGGCCGACTGCGACCCGCAGACCCATCAGTACGGCATCGTGCCGCTGCTGGTACGCACCTTGTTTGAGCGGGGCGCCAGGCCGGACCCTGACAAGCCGCCGAAGGCGGCCAGCCATACCGAACGCCCCAACTGGGGCTCCTATCCTGTTGTATTGGGGCAAGCATGAGCAAAAAACTGATCATGGTCACCGGCGGTGGCGGCGGCTTGGGCGCTGCCATCTGCAGCCGCGCCGACCAACTCGGCTACCGGGTGCTGGTGGTCGACCGCGACCTGAAAACGGCCGAGCAGGTCAGCCAGGGGCTGAGCGATGCGCGCGCGATCGCGGTCGATGTCACCCGCGAGGCTGAGGTCCAGGCCATGTTCGATGGCCTGGAGCAGACCCCGGATGTGCTGGTCAACAACGCTGGCATAGGCCGCTTCGGGCCTTTGATGGACATGGCCCTGAGCGACTTTACCGATGTCATCAGCGTCAACCTGACCGCCTGCTATGTGGTGGCCCGTGCCTGCGCCCGTGGCATGCAAAAGCGCGGCAGCGGCGCCATCATCAACATCACTTCGGTCAATTCCCTGGCCCCGGGACCCGGGGCAGGTGCCTATCCGGCCGCCAAGGCGGGCTTGGCCCGCTTGACCGAGCAGATGGGGCTGGAGTGGGGGCCTTTGGGCATCAGGGTCAATGCGGTGGCGCCGGGCTTTATCGATGCGGGCATCTCCACGCCGTTTTACGCCAACCCGGTGGTGCGTGAGTTGCGCGGCAAGGCGGTGCCGATACGCCGCCTGGGCACGGCCATGGACGTGGCGCATGCGGTGCTGTTCCTGGCTTCGGAAGAGGCTTCTTACATCAACGGCCATGAAATCGTGGTCGACGGCGGGGTGGTCTCTAGCGTCTTGATGCAACTGCCGCGCGAGCCGGCCAAAGGCTGAAAGGACCGTCATGCCTGTTGCACGCGCCATTCATTTGACCGCTGGGCTCTTCCACCCGAGCGAAGCGACGGCTGCCTTCTGGCAGGGTCTTTTCGATGAGTTGGACTACGAGGTCAGCACCTATGAGGACATCGACCGGGGCTGCGCCGAGCTCGCTTCGCGGCCGCATGACTTGCTGGTGGTCAGCGCGCTGCGCTGGTCCATGAGCCAGAGCGATCGGTACGAGCCGCATCGCGCCCAGTGGGCTTATGACATTCCTGAAGCTGCGCGCCAGGCCATCACCGCGCATCTGCTCGGTGGCGGCGCCTTGCTGGCCATGCACACCGCTTCCATATGCTTTGACACCTGGCCCGAGTGGGAAGAGATGCTGGGCGGGCGTTGGGTCTGGGGTCAGTCTGGGCATCCGCCCTATGGCCCGGTACAGACCCGTATTCTCGAGGGCCAGCATGAGCTGATGCAGGGCGTGACGGACTTTGACTCGCGCGACGAGGTCTATGGCCATCTGCGCCAGGCCGAGGGCTTGCAGGCGCTGGCCGAGTCCCGGCCCGAGGGCGGCGCCTGGATGCCCACCGCCTGGTGCAATCAGTGGCGAGGCGCCCGGGTTTTTTATGATGCACTGGGGCATGACATGGACAGTTTTGCGGCGCCAGCGCACCGCCGCTTGGTCACCAATGCCCTTCATTGGCTACTGGCCGACGGGCGCAGCAAGGGAGGTACACGATGATGCGAGCGATTGAAGGTATGTCGCTGCTGGTCACAGGCGGTGGCACCGGCATTGGTGCGGGTGTGGCCAGGTATTTTGTCGAGCGCGGTGCGCGGGTGACCATCTGCGGCCGCCGAGCCGACAAGGTGCAGGCCACCGCCCAGGCGCTGGGGCCGGCCTGCCATGCGGTGGTGGCCGATGTGGCGGTCGATGCTGATCGGCGTCGCCTGGTGCAGGAGGCAGTCGCGCATGGTGGCGGGCTCGACGCTTTGGTCAACACCGCGGCCGACATGGTGCGCGGACCTTTGGCCCAGTTGCAGGAAGACGAGCTGATGAAGGTCTTCCAGATCAATGTGGTCTCGGCCATGCTGCTCTCCGGCCTGGCCCTGCCCGAGCTTGAAAAGCGCCGCGGCGCGGTGGTGTTCTTTGGTTCGGTCCATACCCGCCGCGCTTATCCCGGGGCCTCGCCCTATGCGGCCAGCAAGGGCGCGGTGGAGGCGGTGACCAAAGTATTGGCGGCCGAACTCGGGCCCAAGCAGGTGCGGGTCAATTGCGTCGTGCCGGGAGCGGTGCCGACCGACCTGAACATTCGCGCCGGCCTGTTCACCCAAGAGGAGCATGACAAGCGCATGGATGCGATCGCGCCCTACCATGTGCTCGGCCGGGTCGGCACACCCGAGGAAGTAGCCGAGTCGGTGGACTATTGCATCCGTGCCGAGTGGTTTACCGGCCAGTCGGTGGTGATCGATGGCGGCCTGTCTCTGGGCTTGTCGCCGTTCTGAGAAATCTATGGTCCTTCAGCAATTACTCAATGGCTTGATCGTCGGCGGCGTCTATGCGCTGTTTGCGATTGGCTTTACCCTGGTCTTTGGCATCCACCAGATTCTCAATCTGGCTCACGGCGCGGTCTTCATGACCGGCGCCTTTGTGGCGCTGTATTCGGTGCTGGCCGGGCTACCGCTGTG
>CANHGF010000086.1 GCA_947460065.1 Comamonadaceae bacterium | reverse complement strand
GATGCCGTGGTCCCTGTTCAGGCCACGCAGCAGGTCCATCACCCGGCTTGTCGACTGGGGATCGAGCGACGCTACCGGCTCGTCGGCCAGCACGATGCGGGCGCCCTGGGCCAGGGTGCGGGCAATCGCCGCCCTTTGCTGCTGGCCGCCTGACAGGGTAGAGGCGCGCTGCAGGGCAAATTCGGCCATGCCCACCGCATCGAGCGCGCGCATGGCCGTCAGCCTTTCTTCGTCGGTGAAGCGACCCAGCAAACTGCGGCGCAGGGGCAGCTGCGGCAGCAGTCCGGTCAGCACATTGCCGAGCACGCTCATGCGACCAATGAGGTTGAACTGCTGAAAAATAATGCCGGTCATGCCGCGCAAGGCCCGTGCCTGCGGCCCGAGTCGCCCCCGGGATTGCAGGGTTTGACCGTGCAAATGAATATGGCCGGCCTGGGCATCGAGCATTTCCAGGCCACACAGGCTGCGCAGCAATGTCGATTTGCCCGAGCCAGAGGCACCCAGCAGCCCAACGCATTCACCGGCGCGTACCCGCAGGTTCACCCCGCGAAGGGCTTTGGCGGCGGCGCCGAAAGTCTTGTTGGCGTCGGCCACTTCGATGGCATAGGCTGAATCGATCATGTGGGTCGAGATCATGGCGCCCAGCGATGACGAAATGAATGCATATGGATGAAGCTTTTGTGACAGCCCTGGCTGTCTTGGTCTCGTCATCAAGCGGCGTCAAGCTTGCGCCATGAGTTCCTTGCAAGCCCCCGATATCGTCGATCTGTACCGGCAAGCTGGCGACGCGCAATATGCCGGCGAGCCAGTCACGCAGCTCGAGCATGCCTGGCAATGCGCCCAACTGGCCCGGCTGGCAGGGGCCTCGGCCGAGCTGCAATTGGCCAGCTGGCTGCATGACCTGGGCCACTTGCTCATGGGCCTGCCCGGCACGCCCACCCTGCGGGGCCAGGACGACAGGCATGAAGCGCTTGCGGCGCCTGTGCTGGAGGCCATTTGGGGGCGGCTGGTGGCAGAGCCGGTGCGTCTGCATGTTCTGGCCAAGCGCTATCTGGTGGGCCGCCATCCCAGCTACAGACAAAGGCTCTCGCCAGACTCCCTGCGCAGCTTGAAGCTCCAAGGCGGTGCCATGGACATCTATGAGCAGCAGCTGTTCGAGCAGACCGCCATGCACGCCGACGCCATCAAGCTCAGGGCCTGGGACGACGAGGGCAAGCGCCTGGGCTGGTTTGCGGCGACCAAGGAAGACGCGCTGGCCGAGCTCAGTGAGCTTATGGAGCGGCTTGGCCGGCGATAGGCGCTGCGCAAGCTGCGCCCTGAACGCTCAAGACACTGGCTTTTCTTGGGCCTGCAGGCTGACCGTGGCGGTGCGCGCCGGCACTAAATAGGACTCAAAGCGGCTGCCCGCCTGGTCCCAGTCAAATTGCAGGGCACGCTCGCGCGCTTGCGAGCGAGCCAGGCCCAGTGCCTGCAAACAGGCTTGCTGCAGGTCCTCGTGAAGGATGCCGCCCGGATGGCGCACCTCGGTGCCCACCACCTCCAGCGGCCCGTCGACCGGGAAGGCGGCAACGGGGGTGCCACAGGCCATCGCCTCGAGCATCACCAGCCCGAAGGTTTCGTTGCGGCTGGGAAAGACGAAGACGTCGGCAGCGGCATAAACACTGGCCAGTTGCGGCCTGGGCAGGATGCCCAGCCAGCGCACATGCGGATATTTGGCCCGCAGTTCGGGCTCTAGCGGCCCCACGCCGCACACCACCTTGGTACCTGGCAACACCAGGTCGAGAAAGACCTGGATGTTTTTTTCATAGGAGACGCGGCCCACATAAAGAAAGACCGGCTCGCTCAGCGGGCCCAACTCAGGGCAAAGCTGCTTTTGGGCGCTGTAGGGGAAAAGTGCCAGATCCACCCCGTGGGTCCAGGACAGGAGGTTTTTAAAGCGACGCGCCTTGAGGACGTTCAGCATGCCCTCGGTCGGTACCATCACTCCAGCGGAGGGCCGATGAAAATGCCGGTACAGGGCGTAACCCCAGCTCAGTGGGATGCGCAAGGCCGCCTTCAGGATCTCTGGAAATCGGGTGTGGAAGGCGGTGGTAAAGCGCAGCCCATGGCGCAGACAGTGGGCGCGAGCGGCCCAGCCGATCGGCCCTTCGGTGGCCAGATGAATCGCATCGGGCTCGAAGTCGTTGAGCATGCCGGGCAGCAGGCGCGAGGGCTTGACCGCCAGGTCGATACCCGGATAGCCCGGACAAGGCCGCGTCGGGAACAGACCTGGGTGGATCACCAGCACCTCGTGCCCGCGCTCCTGCAGGTACCTCACCAGCTCGACCAAAGTGGTGACCACGCCATTGACCTGGGGCTGCCAGGCATCGGTGATCAGGGCCAGCTTCATGGCTGCACCTGGCCGCCCGCTACCCCCACCCGATGAGCGGCCAGCGAGGCCATGACCGCTTCGGGCTGCAGCGTGTGCTCGGTCGCAGGCGCTGTCGGTGCGCCAGGACTGCCGTGGGGCATCCAGGAGATGATCTCGAGCCGGCCGTCCATGTGTTCGACCAGCGCGGTCAGACTCTCGACCCAGTCGCCGTCGTTGCAATAGGTCACGCCATTGATCTGGCGGATCTCTGCACGGTGTATGTGTCCACAGACCACGCCGTCATGCCCACGGCGTTTGGCCTCGTTGGCGACCGCCTCCTCAAAGGCGGTGATGAAGTTCAAGGCCTTTTTGACGCGGTGCTTCAAGTACTGCGACAGCGACCAGTATGGCATTCCGAGGCGGGCGCGCAGGGAGTTGAGGTGGCGGTTCAGGCGCAGCGAGAGCTCGTAGAGGTTGTCACCCAAATAGGCCAGCCATTTGGCACACTGCACCACCGCATCGAAATAGTCGCCGTGAATCACCCACAACTGTCGGCCATCGGCGGTGACGTGGGTGGCCTCATTCATGACTTCAATGCCGCCGAAGTGATGCCCCATGAAATTGCGGGCAAACTCGTCGTGATTGCCGGGCACATAGATGACGCGGCAGCCTTTGCGCACCTTGCGCAGCAGCTTTTGCACCACGTCGTTGTGCGCCTGTGGCCAGTACCAGCGCCGGCGCAGTTGCCAGCCGTCGATGATGTCGCCGACCAGGTAGAGCACCTCGCTGTCGTGGACCTTGAGGAACTCCACCAGAGCCTGGGCCTGACAGCCAGGGGTGCCCAGGTGGACGTCAGAGATGAAGATGGCCCGGTATTGCGGCCTGGATGTTTGGGAGACGCCCTCTGCGACCGCCTGCGGGGTCAGGAGCTCGTCGAGGTCAAACTGCTTTCGCATCCTGCGGTCCCGAATCTGACATGGCGCTCACCTCATGTTTTGCGTTGAGGGCATTCATTCGCTGGTCTGTCTTTGCGATGAGGAAAGTGTCAACTTGCCTCGTGACACTCTCATGTCAGACTGACGACGCAGCTGCGACGCTCGCTGCCATGCCATGAGCGTCATCAGCCTTTCATGCGCGAGGCCGACAGTCGCAGGTCATGCCCCATGGATTCAAGCTGCTGATCGCGGCGCAGTTTCTCTCCGCCCTGGCCGATAACGCTCTCCTGGTGTTGACCATCGCCTGGGTTGAAGCCCTGGCTTTTTCTCCCTGGTGGGTGCCCTTGCTCAAGTGGGTGTTCATCGCCTCTTACGTGGTGCTGGCGCCCTGGGTGGGGCCCTTGGCGGACCGCTTTCCCAAGCCTAGGCTCATGGCTTGGATGAATCAGGTCAAGTTGTTGGGCGCCCTCATGATGCTCTTCGGGGTCAACCCAGTGGCCGCCTATGCCTGCGTGGGTTTGGGCGCTGCTGCCTATGCGCCGGCCAAATATGGACTGATCACTGAATTGGTTCCCGCACCATTGCTGGTGCGGGCCAATGCCTGGATTGAAGTGAGTGTGGTCGGCGCGGCGCTGCTGGGTGTGGTTCTCGGGGGTCTGTTGGTCAGTCCCTGGCTACTTGCCGCGCCCGGCGTGGCTTCGGTACAGGCTTGGCTGCCGCCCCTGCCTGCTGCGGTGGCCCCCTTGGCACCGCCCCTGCTCATCCTCATGGGCGTCTATGTCCTGGCTGGTCTGCTCAATCTGGGCATTCCGCGCAGCGGGCGGCAGTATGTGCAACGTTCGGCGCGGCCACTGGCGCTCACGCGCGACTTCTGGCAAGACAACCTCAAGTTGTGGCGTGACGACCTGGGTGGGCTGTCGCTGGCCGTCACCACTTTGTTCTGGGGGGTTGGCGCCTGCCTGCAATTTCTGGTGCTGCACTGGGCACAGGCGGTGCTGCACCTGACGCTCAGCCAGGCGGCTTACTTGCAGGGGGCGATTGCAGTGGGGGTGATCGTGGGCGCGGCCAGCGCCAGCCGTTGGGTGAGTCTGGAGGGAGCCAGCTCGACCGTCAAGCTGGGCGTTGCTCTGGGGCTGATGATGCCTCTGGTCGCCCTGTGCGACAGCCTATGGACGGCTGTGCCGGCCTTGATGATGGCCGGCGCCTTTGGCGGCTGGCTGGTGGTTCCGCTCAATGCCTTGTTGCAGCACCGGGGCGCCAGCTTGCTCACGCCGGGCCGCTCGATCGCGGTTCAGGGCTTCAATGAAAACACCAGCGTCTTGCTGATCCTGGCCCTGTACTCGCTGCTACTGCGCTGGGAGATTCCTGCGCAGACCCTGATGTGCGGCTTTGGTCTGGTCATCGCCGTCCTGATGCTGCTGATCCAGCGCTGGCATCGCCGCTCACGCCCGCCGCACACTACCCCTCACTGAGGCGCGGCCTGGGCCGCCAGCGCCGGTCCCTGGGCCTGGGACGAAGGCGGCAGGGCATGCAGGTTGTGGCTGGCAATCGTGGTGCGCAAGAGGGCCTCAAACTGGGTGATGATGCCGTCCCAATCGAGCGTCAGCGCCACCTGCCTGGATTGCAGACCCAGCTCCCGGCAGTGCGCCAGATCCTGGGCCAGCCGCAGCGCCTGCGCGATGAAGGCCTGCTCTTGCCCCACCTCCACCGACACCCCGCCGCGCCCGCCCTTGAGAAGTTGCGCAGCCGCCGCGTGACGGTAGGCCAGCGCCGGCACTGCGCTGGCCATCGCCTCCAGGGTCACGTTGCCAAAGGTCTCTGACAGGCTGGGGAAAATGAACAGGTCGGCCGAGGCATAGTGCGCCGACAGCTCCAGCCCCGAGCGCATGCCGGCAAAGTGCGCCGACGGGCACATCTGCATCAAGGCCTGCCGCTGCGGGCCCTCGCCCACGATCACCAGCCGGCTGTTCGGCCTGGACTGTTGCATGGCTTCAAAGGCTTTGATCACCAGGCCGATGTTTTTCTCGGCAGCCAAACGACCGACGTACAAGGCCACCAGATCTTCTTCGCCCGCGCCCCAGGACTGACGCAAGGCGGCACTGCGGTGGCTGGGGCTAAAGCGCTGGGTATCCACGCCCCGTGAAATCACGTTCAGTCGCTCAAAGCCCCAGGAGCTCAGCTCTTCGGCCAGGGCCTGTGTGGGCACGGTCGTGCAAGAGGCCCGGTTATGAAACTTGCGCAGATAGCCCAGGATGGTGCGCTGCAGCCAGCCGGCGCCGTAATGGCTGCTGTAGGCGTGGAAGTTGGTTCGGAAGTCGGTGCTGATCGGCAGCTTGAGCTGACGCGCAGCATGCAGGGCCGACCAGCCCAGCGGGCCTTCTGTGGCGATGTGCACCACGTCGGGTCGTTGTACCGCCCACTGGCGCACCAGCATCTTCTTGGCCGGCAGCCCCATGCGCAAGCCCGGGTAGCAGGGAATGGGCATGCCGGTGGTCAGCAGCTCATCCGGATCGGCAGGGCGCTGCTGATCAAAGACGGGCTGCGTCGGTCGGATCAGCTGCAGCCCATGCCCCCGGGCGCGCAGGCCCTCGACCATCCGCGCCAGGGTGAGGGCGACGCCATTGACCTCGGGCGGGTAGGTCTCGGTGACCACGGCGATGCGCATGGGCGCGGCCCCGTCGTCGAAGGATTCGATGTGCAGGGGCATTTTGGAGGGTGGGCTGGCATCGTTCATGACCCTATGGTGTCAGTCGAATATATCGACTGTGTGACAAGTGGCATGCGGACCACACTGTCACATCAGATTCATGCAAAGGCGCGACGATGTCCGTTCCGTTTGCTTTCAACCCGTGCACAGCTTAAGGAGATGCCGTGAAAAAAATCCTCGACGAACTGGCCGTTCAGCGTTGGGACGACCACCGCTACTACCACCACAGCCGCATCAACCAGAGCCTGCATCTGCTCAGCGCCTGCAGCTTTCTGGTGGCCTACGCCCTCTTGTTTGTCGATCCGGCTTGGGCCGCCATCGTCGCCTGGTGCGTGTCCATGGTCAGCCGTCAGGTGGGACACTTTTTCTTTGAACCGCGCGGCTATGACGAGGTCAATCAGGCCACCGACGCGTACAAGGAAGACATCAAGGTCGGCTACAACATCCGCCGCAAGATCGTTCTCATGGGCGCCTGGGTCCTGATTCCTGGCGTGTTGTGGTTCGAGCCCTCGGTTTTCGGCTTGATCGAAGCGGCCAGCACCCGCCTCGAATACCTGCATGATGTGGGCATGGCCTGGTTTGCCCTGGGTGTGGCCGGGCTGCTGTTACGGGTAGTCCAGCTTTGGTGGCAGCAGGATCTGGTGACAGGTTTGACCTGGGCTCTGAAGATCATCACCGACCCCTTCCATGACATCGCGCTGTATTACAAGGCCCCGCTGTACTTGCTGCGCGGCCAGATGATCGACCCGATGGACCACGCCCGCAAGCACTGAGCGGCTCAGGTTCAGCGTCCGCTTCGAGGCGGCTGCGGGCTGGGCTCGTACGCGATGAATGACATCCCGTACGAGCCCGCCAGGACCCCTCAAGCGTTTCGGCGCGACAGCATTTCTCGCAGGATGGAGCGCTTGATGGACTTGTTGCTGAGCTCGGGGTCGCCATGCCACCAGCCGTCCTCGCGCATCTTGCGGCCGGCTTGCACAAAGCGATGAGCGACGGCCTCAAAGTGCGTGTCGTCATAGTTCAGACTGAAGATCAGTCGGCCCGAGCCCACCCAGCTCAAGCCCAGCCCCTGTTGCCTGAGGTAGAACTGGAACATCCAGTTGTAGCGCGAAGGCTCGGTGAACAAGACCGTCCAGATGGTCGACAGATTGGCCATGCGCACTGGCAGATTGGCCTGCTCCAGCATGTCATTGAGGCGCTGCGCCCGCTGGTTCCAGCGCTCGTCAAGCCCGCCGTAGAGGGCCTGAACTTCAGGCGTCTTGATGCGGCGCAAGAAGGCATGCATGGCACCCATCACATAGGGGTGGGCATTGAAGGTGCCGCGGGCAAAGCAGATGTCGGCGGGGCGCTCTTCGCGAAAGCGCTTCATCCATTCGCTGCGGCCGCAGACCACGCCCACCGGCAGCCCGCCCCCCAGCGTTTTGCCATAGGTCACCATGTCAGCCTGAACCCCAAAGTACGCCTGAGCGCCGCCTGGCGCCAGTCGAAAGCCGACGAAGACCTCGTCGAAGATCAAGGCAATCTTGCGCTCCGTGCAGACCTGGCGCAACTTTTCGAGCCACTGCGTGTAGGCGCTGCGGTCGAACTGTGCACGCCGGCTGCTGTCGACCAGCGAGGAATCGCCTGGCGCGCCGGCGTTGGGGTGCAGGGCTTGCAGCGGGTTGATCAGCACACAGCCAATATCGCGCCGGGTGCGCAGCACCTGCAGGCTGCGCTCGCTCATGTCAGCCAGGGTATAGGTCTTGCCGGGTGGCAGGGGATTGCCGGGGCCAGGCTGAACATCTTCCCACCAGCCGTGATAAGCGCCCGCAAAGCGCACCAGATGCGAGCGCCCGGTGTGATAGCGGGCCAGGCGAACCGCCTGCATGACAGCCTCGGTACCCGACATGTGAAACGAGACCTGATCGAGCCCGGAAATCTCCTGCAGCGCCTTGACGTTGCCGAGCACGCAGGGGTGGTAGGCGCCGAGCACCGGCCCGAGCTCGCGCACCATGGCCATGCCTTCATCGATGCACTGCTTGTAAAAGTCATAGCCCATCAGGTTGACGCCGTAGGAGCCGGTGAGGTCGTAGAAGGTATTGCCATCGAGGTCTTGCACGAACACATCGTGGCTCGACTGCAGGAAGCTGCCGATGCGCAGGTGCTCGCGCAGGTAGGGGCTGTACTGGTAGGGCACGCGGTAGCTGCCGGTAAATTGCAGGTCAGGCAGGTAAGGCCGGGCCTGGCTGCTCGCGTCGGCCGTCTTTGCAAAGCGACGCGCGAAGTCGGCGCACAAGGCGGCAAAGCCCGCCCGTCTTTGGGCTACCACCTGCGCACTGGCCCCGTCGGAATTAAAGAACCTGTCCTCGTCGTAGGCGTAGCCCGGGATCAGCGAGGCCACCCGCTTGGCCAGCCGCGAATGGCCGGCCAG
>CANHGF010000085.1 GCA_947460065.1 Comamonadaceae bacterium | reverse complement strand
TTGCGCGTTCCCACCCTGATCCTCACCGGACGTCAGGACAGTTGGGCCAATGTGGAGCAGCACCGCGCCATGCAGGCACTGGTGGCTCCCGAGGCCGGGGCAGTGCTCGAGGTCATAGAAGACTCGGGCCACATGGTCCCGATGGAGCGCCCCGCCGAACTGGCTCAGGCCCTCCTACGCTGGCTGGCGCGCTGAAAGCGCAATCGCGCCGAGGGCGGCGCTCCCACAAAACCGTAGCAGGCTTGGTGATGGGGTGGGAGCCGCGCCCTCGCGGCGATGCGGCGCTGGATGAGGCACTGCTCCTGATAGAGGCCCCGTCGTGCCGGGGGCGGCCCTCTCACAGGGCGGGGGATGGGCGGTCATCGCCTTGTTGGCGGTGGTGGTGCTCCAGCGTTAAGACCCAGATCGCCGGGGCCTGCAAGGCCCGTCAAGCTAGGCGTTCTTCGCGCCTGCTCAGGCCTGCACCACCGCATGCAGCACCAGGCCGCATACATCACGCAGATCCAGGCTCAGGCGATCGGGGCTGTCGTGCAGCCTGCGCAGTTGCAGGCGCTCGGCCCGGTTCGATAGGTCCTGCAGCGAAGAAAACGTCAGCGTCAATGCGCTGGGCAGGGCCGGGCCGGTGCCTGACGATTCCAGAGCAATCCACGAGGGCCCCAGGCTCAGGCGCCCGCTTTCAGTGGGCTGGGCGCCGGCTCGCTGAAGTCGCTCGGACCAGGCCTGCAGCGCAGGTTCTGCGCCGCTGTAGCTCAGGCCGGCGAGGGCCTGCGCGCCGTTGGGGTGTAGCAGCAGCGAGGGTGAGCGCACCAGTTCAGGGGTGACTTGCTCGACCCAGCAAATGTAGGACGGATCACTGGCCGTCCAGGGCGCGTCGAAGTAGCGAAACCGAGCCAGGCCCGATCGCTCGGGTGTGGAGACGGGGCGCGCCCAGTCCATGATCGGCCCTGGCTTCAGGCCTGAAACCTGCTGATGGCAGGCCTGGGCCTCGCCAGTCCCCAGGGCCAGCACATGCAGGCCATAACGCTCGTCGATCGCCGGTGTGAGCTGATGGCCGGCTTGGCGGTCCGTGATCTGCATCAGCTCGATGTAGCCGGTGCCCAGCATGATCGAATGCTGCGAGCTGCCGGCCGATACCTTTTCACCCTGGGCGTTGGTGCGGGTATGGTCGGCGCGCTCGGTCAGGGTAAAGCCCAGGCCCGCGAACAGGGCGCGGGAAGCGGGCAGGTCTTCAACGATGAAGCCGACATGGTCCAGGAAGATGGGCGAGCTTGTGTGGGCTGGATTTTGCATACTAAATAGATCTGTGGTGAGGGCTTGCACCGATTGAGCGCCGGCGGGATTCTCTTAAAATTGTACGCAATCGCCTGTGCATGCTAGCATCGCTCAGACCTTGTTTGCCTTGCTTTTGGAGCCGCACCATGATCCCTGTGTTGAAGTCCCTGGCAGCCCTCGTGGCTTTGAGCGCTTCTTTCGCCACCCTGGCCCAGGCGCCTGTAAGAGGCGGCACCCTGACCGTGGCCCTGCCGACCGAACCGGCTCACCTCAATTCGGCCATCGACACCACGCAGCAGGTCAAGGTCGTGGCGGGCAAGATCTACAGCGGCTTGATCAAGTACGACCTGAAGATGAATATGCAGCCCGACCTGGCCGAGTCCTGGAGCGTGGCGCCCGATGGTCGCACCATCACCTTCAAGCTGCGCAAGGGCGTGAAGTGGCACGACGGCCGTGACTTCAGCTCGGCCGATGTGGCGTTTTCCATCATGAAGGGCTTTGGCCCCAACAACGGCCTGGTGCGCACCACCTTTGCCAATGTGGAGGCGGTGCAGACGCCGGACGCCCATACCGCGGTGTTGGTGATGCGCCAACCGGCCGCTGCCCTGATGAATGCGCTGCCGGTGGCCACCGCCACCATCTTGCCGGCCCACATCTACGACAACACCGACATCCGCCGCAACCCGGCCAACGCCCGGCCTGTGGGCACTGGCCCCTTCATGTTCAGCGAATGGCGCAGGGGCGATGCCATCGTCCTGGTGCGCAACCCCAATTACTTTGAAGCCGGTAAGCCCTACCTGGAGCGCATGGTGTTCAAGGTCATCCCCGACACCCAGGCGCGTGGCGCGGCGGTGGAGTCGGGCGCGGTCGACATGGTGTTTCACAGCACCGTAGCGGCCTCCGATGCGCGCCGCCTGGCGGGCCTGAAGAATCTGGAGCTGACCACCGACGGTTACCACTTCGACTCGACCGTCTCGTTTGCCGAATTCAATATGCAGCACCCTATCGTCGGCAAGCGCGAAGTGCGGCAGGCCCTGGCCCATGCGATCGACCGCAAGTTTGTGCTCGACAACGTCTGGATGGGATTCGGCAAAGTGGCCACCTCGCCGGTGCATTACGGCCTGCGCCAGGCCCACACGGATTCGGTGCCGCAGTATGCCTATGACCTCAAGCGGGCCGAGCAATTGCTCGATGAGGCTGGCTTCAAGCGCGGCGCCAATGGCATGCGCTTCAAGCTCACCATCGACTTCGTGCCCTTCGGTGACCAGTACCCCAAGGTCGCGCAGTATGTGCGCCAGCAGTTTGTGCAGATTGGCATTGATGCCGATGTGCGCTCCAGCGACTTTGCGACCTGGGTACGCCGCATCTGGACAGGGCGCGACTGGGCTTTGAATCTGTCGGCCCTGACCAACGCCTCGGACCCGTCCATTGGCATTCAGCGCGCTTATTCGTCCAAGAACATCGTGCCGGGCACGCCGTTTACCAACGGCACCCACTTTCGCAACGCCGACCTGGACAACTATTTCGAGCAGGCCTCGGTCAACAGCGACCCTGCGATCCGCAAGCGCCACTTTGCCGCGATCCAGCGCATTTTGGCCACCGAGTTGCCGGTCATCCCCCTGGTGGCCATTGACCAGTTCACCATCACCAACAAGCGGGTGCGCAACCATGCCACCTTGTCCGACGGTGTCTACGGCGGCTTTGCCGATGTGTGGATGGCGCCCAACTGAGGCACCGTCTTGATCCTGCCTGGGCCCGCTGTCTGAGAGGGCCGATGCCGTGAACTTTATGCGCTATCTGCTGCGCCGCCTGGCCCAGGCCGCGCTGGTGCTGGGCTTAGTGATCGTGTTGCAGTTCTTGCTGCTGCACCTGGCGCCGGGCGATGTGGCTGACGTGATCGCCGGTGAAAGCCAGGCCTCGGACCCCGCTTTCGTGCAGCAACTGCGCAGCGAGCTCGGCCTGGACCGGCCTTTGCCGGTGCAGTTGCTGCTGCACCTGCAGCGGGTAGTCATGCTGGACTGGGGGCAGGCGCATTCCATGGACGCACCGGTCTGGCAGCTCATCGCCGAGCGCCTGCCCGGTACCGCCTTGCTGATGGTCAGCGCCTTGCTCCTGGCCATTGTCTTGGGGGTGGCCCTGGGCATTTTGGCGGCCCTGCATGCGCGCCGCGGTCTGGACGGCATGATCTCCGTGCTGGCCCTGCTGTTTTACGCCACGCCGGGTTTTCTGGTCGGTATCGGCCTGATTCTGATCTTTACCGTGCAATTGCAATGGCTGCCGATGTCGGGCATGAGTTCGCTCTATGGCGATGCCAGTTGGTGGCAGCGCAGTGTGGACACCGCCCGGCATCTGCTTATGCCCATGGTCAGTCTGTCGCTCTTTTATGTGGCCATCTACACCCGCCTGATGCGCGCGGCCATGCTGGAGGTGCTGCCCCTGGACCATGTGCGCACCGCACGCGCCAAAGGGCTGGGCCGCTGGCGTGTTGTCTGGCACCATGCCGCGCGCAACGCCTTGCTGCCCATCGTTACCATGGCCGGGCTGCAGGTGAGCTCGCTGCTCGGCGGCTCGGTCATCGTCGAGACCATTTTTGGCTGGCCGGGCATAGGACGGCTCGCTTTTGAGGCAGTGTTCAAGCGCGACGTTCCGCTGGTCATGGGCATCTTGCTGCTCAGCTCGGTGCTGGTGCTGCTGGTCAGCCTGTTGGTCGACCTGCTCTACACCCAGCTTGATCCGCGCATCCGCCTGCGCTGAGAATCATGAACACATTGCCCCGGCGCCTGGCCAAATCGCTCACCTTCATGGTGGGCGCCGGCTTGCTGCTGGCCATGCTGGTCATGGCGCTGCTGGGGCCTTGGCTCTATCCGCAAGGGCCGTGGACGGTGGTGGGCGCCCCCATGACCTGGCCGGGGGCCAATGCGGCGTGGCCCCTGGGCACCGATGCGCTCGGGCGCGACATCCTGGCCGGTCTGCTGCACGGGGCGCGCGTCTCGCTGCTCATTGGTGCAGCGGCCACCGCGGTGGCTTTGTGCGTGGGCATTGTGGTGGGAACGCTCACCGGCTACTTTGGCGGCTGGGTCGATGACCTCTTGATGCGCCTGACCGATGCGGTGCAGACCGTGCCGCCCTTTCTGCTGGCCATTGTGGTGGTGCTGATCGTCAACCCCTCGGTGGCCTCCATCGTTGGCGCCATTGCGCTGATCTCCTGGCCCACGGTGGCCCGCCTAGTGCGCGCCGAATTCATGCGCCTGCGCGAGGCCGATTTCGTCAGTGCCTGCCGGCTCATGGGCATGAAGCCTGCGCGCATCATCTTTGTGCAGATGCTGCCCAACGCCGTCCCGCCTATCGTGGTGAGCTCGTCCATCATGGTGGCCAGCGCCATCCTGATTGAATCGGGCCTGGCCTTTCTCGGCCTGGGCGACCCGAACGTGATTTCCTGGGGCACCATGGTGGGCCTGGGCCGCTCTGACCTGCGCGCCGGCTGGTATCTGGTGGTCATCCCGGGTCTGGCCATCATGCTCAGCGTGCTGGCGCTCAACCTCCTGGGCGATGGCCTGAACGACGCGCTCAACACGCGCCTGAGCCCATGAGCCAGAGCGCATTACTGCAAGTGCAGGACATGCGTTTGGGCCTGGCCGATGGCACGGCCCTGGTCGACGGCGTGAGCTGGCATCTCGCCGCCGGCCAGACCCTGGCGGTGGTGGGCGAGTCGGGCAGCGGCAAATCCCTGAGCGCCATGGCGCTCATGGGCCTGCTGCCGCCGGCGGTGCGCTGGCTGGGCGGGCAGGCGCAGTTCGAGGGGCGGGCGCTGCGCGATCTGTCCGAGCGCGACTACCGCCAGATCCAGGGCCGGCGCATCGGCATGATTTTTCAGGAGCCGATGACCTCGCTCAACCCGGTGATGCGCATCGGCGATCAGCTGGTAGAGGTGCTGCGCTGCCACCTGCCGCTGTCGGCCCGCGCCGCGCGCGAGCGCGCCGTCGAGCTGCTGGCCAGTGTGCAAATTCCCCAGCCCGAGCAGCGCATCAGCCACTATCCGCACCAGATGTCGGGCGGTCAGCGCCAGCGGGTGATGATTGCCATGGCACTGGCCTGTGACCCGGCGCTGCTGCTGGCCGACGAGCCGACCACCGCGCTCGATGTGACGGTGCAGGCCGACATCTTGCAGCTGCTGCGCGAGCAACAACAGCGCCGCGCCTTGGGCGTGCTGCTCATCACGCACGACCTGGGCGTGGTCGCCCAGGTGGCCGACCATGTGGTGGTGATGTATGCCGGCCAGGTGATGGAGCAGGGCCCGGTGGCCCAGGTGCTGAGCCAGCCGGCCCATCCCTATACCCAAGGCCTGCTCAGGGCCCGCCCCAGCGGCAAGCTGGCGCGCAGCGAGCGCCTGCACGAGATCCCCGGCATGGTGGCCGCGCCCTCGCGAGAGCGCCTGGGCTGCCCCTTTGCAGCGCGCTGCGCCAGCGCCTTGCCCCAGTGCGCCCGTGAGCAGCCTCCGGTGGTGACGCCAGCGCCTGGGCGCCTGGCCGCCTGCTGGCTGGTCAGCCAGGGGGCCGCGCCATGACGATAGCCGCAGCCCTAGAGGCGCAGGATCTGCGCTTTGCCTACCCCGGTGCCGAGGGGCGGCTTGCCGTCGACGGTGTGAGCCTGCACATCGCGCCGGGTCAGACCCTGGGCCTGGTGGGCGAGTCGGGCTGCGGCAAGTCCACCGTGGCTCGCTTGGCCTGCGGCCTGCTTGCGCCCAGCCAGGGGCAGGTGTGGGTGTCGGGCCTAGACGCCAGTGTGCGCAGCAGCGCCCAGCGGCTGCCTTTGGCGCGGGCGGTGCAGATGGTGTTTCAGGACCCCTATGGCTCGCTCAACCCGCGTCAGCGCATAGGCGCGCAGTTGGCCGAGGCGCTGCGCCTGCATGGACCCGAGGGCGCATCGCTGGCAGCGCAGGTCGGCCAGTGGCTCGAACGGGTGGGTTTGCAGCCAGGCGTGGCAGGGCGCTACCCGCATGAGCTCTCCGGCGGTCAGCGCCAGCGTGTGGCCATTGCCCGCGCGGTGGCAGTGCAGCCGCGCCTGCTGGTCTGCGACGAGCCGGTCTCGGCCCTGGACGTCTCGGTCCAGGCGCAAATTCTCAACCTCCTGCGCGACCTGCAGGCCAGCCTGGGCCTGGCCTGCCTGTTCATCTCCCACGACTTGCGGGTGGTGCGTTACATGGCCGAGCGGATTGCGGTGATGCAGCACGGCCGCATCGTCGAGCTGGCCGACACCGACCGCCTCTGGAGCGCGCCCGAGCACCCCTACACCCGCCAACTGCTGGCCAGCCTGCCACCGGATGTGTAGCCGCTTTGGTCCGTACACCCCGTCTGAGCGGATGCGGTGAACAAGATGGCAGCCGCGCGTTCGCGGCCAGGCCTGCCCAAGCTTGTGGGAGCGCCGCCCTCGGTGCGATAGGCTTTGGATCAGACGCCGCATCGCTGCGAGGGCGCAGCTCCCACTGCCTCTTGAAAAGCCTGTGCCAGAGCTTGTGGGAGCGCCGCCCTCGGCGCGATAGGCTTTGGATCAGACGATGCATCGCTGCGAGGGCGCAGCTCCCACTGCCTCTTGAAAAGTCTGTGCCAGAGTTTGTGGGAGCGCCGCCCTCGGCGCGATGCGGCGCTTGATCGATCACCGCTTTTTTCAGGGCGCAGGGGACCAGGGCGCACGGATGGGCGCTGCGCCGCTCGTGTCCCCCGCCTCGGCGAGCGACTCGGCTCCTCCTTGACCTCGCCGCGCAGCGCCGACCGAAACCCGGAAAGATGCAAGGGGGGCGGTCGAGAGAGACTTCAGTGTGCGCTGCGAGCCGCAAGCCAGCCCTCCAAACCCCGAGCCCAGCCATCGCCCGCGCTGGCCAGCACCTGCACCGGCATGCCCGCATCGCGCACGGCCGCCAGGCCCTGCGGGCCTAGGGGGTCCCACTGCAGCCAGTGTTCGTGGGCCTGTACCCAGGCGGCGCATTGCAAGGCAGCAAAGACCGATTGGGTCAGGCCTTCCGCGTCCAGGTGAGGCTCGGCGCTGCGGATGTTGCTGCGCTGGCGCTCGAACCAGGGGTGGAACAGCTCGCGGTCGCGCAGGCTGTGCCACAGCGCGATCAGGTGGCTGCCGTCCCAGGCCGGCACGATGGGCTGGGCGTAGGCGCTGCGCCAGCGCGATCGGGTGTCTGGATCGCAGGCCAGTACCTCTTGCAGAAGCAGGCTCTGCGGCTGGCCGGCCTGGACCTTGGCTGCGTGCAGCGCCCAGTGCGCAGCCACGGCGGCACCGTAGCCGCGTCCGCGCAAGGTGAAGCGGCTCAGGCCCAGGCATTGCAGGGCCGCATGCGCCTGCTGCGCTGCCGCCTTGCAGGGCAGTACCTCGCCGGGTGAATCGCCGGGGCCGCTCAAGTCGATTGTGATCAGCGGCGCGGTGATCGGGCCGAGCCGGGTGCGCTCGCTGGCACCCGAGCCGCCAGCGCTGTGCAGCAGCACCGTGGCCGGGCCTGCCTGATCAAGCTGCCAGCCTTGCACCAGCAGGCGGTTCACATAGGCGCGCCTTTCGCCCGCGCCGCCCTGTTCCCAGGATGGGGCGTCATGGGGCTCGGGCGCAGCGCTGTGGCCGGGCAGGTGTGCGATCATCCAGCGTGCCTGCGCTTGCAGCACCTGGGTGCGCGCTCCCGCAGGAAGCGTGTGCACCTGCACAGAGTGCAGACCAGCAGGCAGCCGCTGCAGGTGGGGCGCGAGTTGGTCGTCGGCGGGTGTACCGACCCAGCAGGGCTGGTGGATCTCGCGCAGGGCTTGTGCGCCGTCCCAGTCGAACACGCCGGGGTAGATGTGCAGATGGCTTTCGCGTGAGCGCAGCAATTCCATGATCTGCCAGCTGTGGATCAGCGCGGGCTCGGGGAAGTCCAGCTGCCGGCGGTGCGCCAGATCACGCTGCGACCAGGGAAAGAACATCCAGCCGTCGCGAAAGCGCGACCAGGCCCACATCAGGTGGGTGCCGTCGGGCTGAGGGACGAAGCGGTAGAGCTGGTGCGGCAAGATGCTGATTTGCTCGGCGGCGTTGAACAGGGGCAGGCCGTCCAGGGCCAGGGCCCGCACCCGCTGGGGGTGGCGGCGGGCCAGCTCGGCAGCGATCGCAGCGCCGGTGTGCT
>CANHGF010000084.1 GCA_947460065.1 Comamonadaceae bacterium | reverse complement strand
CTTTGCTCCCACCCATGCGTTTTCTGCCTTCTACCGCTGGATGCGCGAGGATTTCGGTGCCCATGCCTTGCTGCATTTTGGGACCCACGGTGCGCTCGAATTCATGCCGGGCAAGCAAACTGGCCTGAGCGCCGACTGCTGGCCCGATCGCCTGATCGGCGACATGCCCAATATCTACCTCTACGCCTCCAACAACCCCTCTGAGGGCACCATCGCCAAGCGCCGCGCTGCGGCTACTTTGGTCAGCTACCTGACGCCGCCGGTGGCCGAGGCCGGTCTCTACAAGGGGCTCAATGCGCTCAAGGAGATGCTCGAGCGCTACCGCAGCCTGGAGCCGCAAGCCGGCTCTGAGGCGCATGAGCTGGCCGAGCTGATTCAGGCGCAGGCCGCCGAGCTGGACCTGGCAGCGGCCGCGCCGGCCTGGGGTGCTGGCGCGCCGGCGCAAATCCAGCGCGTCAATGATGCGGTGCTTGAGCTGGCCTACACCCTCATTCCCTACGGCTTGCATGTGGTGGGCCAACCGATGGCGCCGCAGGCGGTGCTCGAGACGCTGCAGACCTGTGCCAAGGCCTGGTATGAGCTCGACCTTCCGGCCGCGGTGCTGCAGACCCTGGCGCAGGGCGGCACGGCCCAGCAGGCCTTGCAGCAGCTGCAAGGCAGGGCTCCGGCCAGCGGGCCCGCAGCGACGCTTGCGCAGCTGCAGGAACTCGAGCGCACCCGCGCCGAGTTGCTCAAAGACAATGAAATCGACGGCATCTTGCGCGCCCTGGACGGCCGTTTTGTCCGGCCGGCTCCTGGTGGTGATTTGCTGCGCACCCCCGACGTGCTGCCCACCGGCCGCAATGTGCATGGCTTTGACCCCTTCCGCATCCCCAGCGCCTATGCGGTCAAGGACGGCGCGCGCCAGGCCCAGCGCCTGATCGAGCGCTACCAGGCCGACGGCCACGCCTTGCCTGAATCGATCGCCATGGTGTTGTGGGGCACCGATAACCTCAAGAGTGAGGGCGGACCGATCGCCCAGGTGCTGGCCCTGATGGGCGCGCGCCCGCGTTTTGACAGCTATGGCCGGCTCGCTGGTGCTGAGTTGATTGCGTTGGCCGATCTGGGTCGCCCGCGCATCGACGTGGTGATCTCACTGTCGGGCATCTTCCGCGACCTGCTGCCCCTGCAAATCAAGCTGCTGGCCGAAGCGGCCTTCCTGGCCGCCGGCGCTGACGAGCCGCTGGAAGGCAACTTTATCCGCAAGCATGCGCTGGCCTACCAGGCCGAGCATGGCTGCGACCTGGAGACGGCCAGCCTGCGGGTGTTTGGCAATGCCGACGGCGCCTACGGTGCCAATGTGAACATGTTGGTTGACAACAGCCGCTGGGAAGATGGCGACGAACTGGCTGAAACCTACAGCCGCCGCAAGGGCTTTGCCTACGGCCGCTCCGGTAAGCCCATGGCCCAAACCAAGCTGCTGGCCAGCGTGCTGGCCGATGTGGACCTGGCCTACCAGAACCTCGATTCGGTTGAACTGGGCGTGACCACCGTCGACACCTACTTCGACACCCTGGGTGGCGTCAGCCGGGCGATTCAGCGCGCCAAGACTGCCAAGGCCGGTGGTCAGGCGGCGGCGGTGGCGCCGGTCTACATCGGCGACCAGACCCGCGACAGCCACGGCGGCGGCACCGTCCGCACCCTGGGCGAGCAGGTGGCGCTGGAGACCCGCACCCGCATGCTCAACCCCAAGTGGTACGAGAGCATCCTCAAGCACGGGTATGAAGGCGTGCGCCAGATCGAAGCGCACCTGACCAACACCATGGGCTGGTCGGCCACCACCGGTCAGGTTCAGCCCTGGGTCTATGAGCAGCTGACCCACGCCTTTGTGCTCGACGAGCAGATGCGCCAGCGTCTGGCCGAGCTCAATCCGACCGCATCGGCCCGTCTGACCCACCGTTTGATCGAAGCATCCGACCGCCAGTATTGGCAACCCGACCCTGAGGTGCTGCAGGCCCTCAGGCAAGCCAGCGAAGAGCTGGAAGACCGACTCGAAGGCATCTACGAAGGAGCCAGCGCATGAGCATCGCCACCGTACCCATCAGCAACATCCGTAAGTCGTCCAAAGGCGAGGATGGAGAGGGCAGCGTTCAGGTTCAATTGGACCCGAGTGTCAAGATTGGCAATGCCAAAGTCTTTGCCGTCTACGGCAAGGGCGGTATTGGCAAAAGCACCACCTCGTCCAACCTGTCGGCTGCGTTTTCCCACCTGGGCAAGCGGGTGCTGCAGATTGGCTGCGACCCCAAACACGACTCGACCTTTACCCTGACAAAGAAGATGCTGCCGACGGTGATCGACGCGCTGGAGCAGGTCGACTTTCACGCCGAGGAGCTGCGGGTCGAGGACTTTTGTTTCCCGGGCTACAACGGTGTGATGTGTGTGGAGGCGGGCGGCCCGCCGGCCGGCACCGGCTGCGGCGGCTATGTGGTGGGCCAGACCGTCAAGCTGCTCAAGGAGCATCACCTGCTCGAAGACACCGATGTGGTGATCTTCGACGTGCTGGGCGACGTGGTTTGCGGCGGCTTTGCAGCTCCGCTGCAGCATGCCGACCGGGCGCTGATCGTCACCGCCAACGACTTTGACTCGATCTTCGCGATGAACCGCATCGTTCAGGCCATCGGTGCCAAGTCCAAGAACTACAACGTGCGTCTGGGCGGTGTCATCGTCAACCGCAGCGATGCCACCGACCAGGTCGACAAATTCAATGGCGTGACCGGTCTCAAGAGCATGGCCCACTTTCCCTTGCTCGACGAGATTCGCAAGAGCCGTCTGGCCAAGTCCACGATGTTCGAGTTGGAAGCGACGCCAGCCGTCAAAGCCGTGCAGGACGAATACATGCGTCTGGCCGCTTCGCTGTGGAAGGGCTCAGACCCCTTGCCGGCGGTGCCGATGAAGGACCGTGACATTTTTGATTTGTTGGGGTTTGACTGACATGAACAGCACCGGATACCTGCAGCGCCGCGAACAGATCGAAACCTACTTTGACCGCACAGCGGCCAAAGCCTGGGAGCGGCTGACCTCCAATGCGCCGGTGGGTCGCATCCGCGCCACCGTGCGGGCCGGGCGCGATCAGATGCGCGCCACCTTGCTGTCCTGGCTCCCACAGGATATGCGCGGCATGCGTTTGCTCGATGCCGGCTGCGGTACCGGTGCGCTGGCCATGGAGGCGGCTCAGCGCGGCGCTGAAGTCCTCGCCATTGATCTGTCGCCCACCTTGGTTCAGCTGGCCGCCGAGCGCTATGCGGCGCAGGGGCACAGTGGCCCCGGGCGCATCGACTTTCGCGCTGGCGACATGCTGGCCCCGGAGTGGGGCCGGTTTGACCACGTGGTGGCCATGGACTCGCTGATTCACTATGACGTGCCGCACATGGTTGAGGCCATGCAGCGCCTGGCCGACCGCACCGAGCAGTCCATCTTGTTCACCTTCGCGCCGCGCACGCCGGCTCTGGCCGTGATGCATGGCCTGGGGCGTCTGTTCCCACGCAGCGACCGTTCGCCTTCGCTCACACCGGTGTCCGAGCCGGTCTTGCGCAGCGGGCTGGTCCAGGGCTTGGGCCCGCTCGGATGGCGTGAGGGCGCAACCCAGCGCATCAAGAGCGGTTTTTACACTTCTCAGGCTTGGCAGTGGCACGCTTGAAAAAGTCCTTCCTCAAGCCACCGGCCTGGCTGGTGGCGTTTGCCCATCGGCATCTGCCCTTTGCCGATGCGGCTTCCAGCGAATTGCCGCTGGATCGTTTGCTGCGCCTGTCCCTTTTCCAAGCCGCCATCGGCATGACCACCGCCTTACTGGTGGGCACGCTCAACCGGGTGATGATCGTCGAGCTGGGCGTGCCGGCCTGGTGGGTCGCGCTGTCGGTGGGTCTGCCCCTGCTGTTCGCGCCGGCGCGCGCCTTCATCGGCTACCGCAGCGACACCCATCCCTCGGCCCTGGGCCTCCGGCGCCTGCCCTACCTGTGGATGGGCAGCCTGCTGATGTTCGCCGGCCTGGCCATGATGCCTTTTGCTTTGCTCTTGCTGTCGGACCCACCGGAGGGCACTTTGTGGTTCGGCCGCTTGGGCGCAGCACTGGCCTTCCTGCTGGTGGGCGCCGGCATGCAGATCGCTCAAACCGCCGGCCTGGCGCTTGCCAATGATGTGGCCCCGGTGGACAAGCGCCCGCGGGTCGTGGCCCTGCTTTATGCCATGCTCTTGCTCGGCCTGATGGTCGGCAGTGCCCTGCTCGGTTGGATGCTGAGCGACTTCACTCCTAAGCGCCTGATCCAGGTGGTGCAGGGCTCGGCGGTGATGGTGATCGTGCTCAACTTGCTTTCGCTGTGGAAGCAGGAGGCCAGAGCACCCAGCCGCGGCGAGCGCGAGGCCGGGGGCTTTGCACGCAACTGGCAGCGGCTCATGGCGGTGCCGCGCATGCGCCGCTTCCTCTGGACGGTGGGTCTGGGCACTGCCGCATTTAGCATGCAGGACATCGTGCTCGAGCCCTTCGGCGGCGAGGTGCTGGGCCTGGATGTGGGCTGGACTTCCTCTCTGACTGCACTGACGGCAGGTGGCTGCCTGCTGGCCTTCCTTTGGTCCTCGCGCCTGGCGGCCCGAGGGCTCGATACCTGCCGGCTCGCCGCCATCGGCGCCTTGCTCGGCCTGCCGGCTTTTGCCTGTGTGATTTTTTCAGCGCCGCTCGAGTCGGCCTGGATGTTCCGCTTCGGTGCGGCCCTGATCGGCCTGGCCAGCGGACTTTTTTCAGTCGGCATGCTCCTCAATGCGATGGAGATGCCTGATAAAGAGATGACCGGCCTGGTGCTGGGCGCCTGGGGTGCGGTGCAGGCCACTGCAGCCGGACTGGCCATGGTCGTCGGTGGTGTGCTGCGCGACCTGGTTGGCGCCCTGGCCCAGTCTGGCTGGCTGGGCCAGAGCCTGGATTCGCCGATCACCGGTTACAGCTTTGTTTTTCACTTTGAGATGTACCTGCTGTTTGTGGTGCTGATTGCGCTTGGCCCTCTGGTCAAGCGTCATCAGGATCTCAGCCGCAGCCCCCGCCCCCTGGGCCTGGCCGAGATGCCAGGCTGAACCCCGCATGAACCTGCACGCTTGCCCTGACTGAAGGAGAACCACCATGGAAACCGGCGCTATCACGCAGTACGTAGACGTTGCCCAGCTTGTGCTTTACGCATTCTGGATCTTTTTCTTCGGCCTGATCTACTACCTGGCCCGCGAAAACCACCGCGAGGGCTATCCCATGGACTCCGGCCGTGAAAACGGGCCCAAGATCACCGGCTGGCCTGTGCCCGAGCCCGTGACCTACAAGTTGCACGACGGCCGCGAGATCCCTGCGCCTGACGCCAATCGACCCGACGGTCAGTACAGCGCCAAGGCAGCGCATGGCTGGAATGGTGCGCCGATCGAACCTCAGGGCAACCCGCTGCTCGCTGGCGTCGGACCCGGTGCCTGGGCCATGCGCGCCGACGTGCCCGACCTGACCCACCATGGTGAAGCCAAGATCGTGCCCATGCGGGTGGCTGCTGACCACAGCGTCGCAGTGCGCGATACCGATCCGCGTGGACTGCCGGTGTACGGCGGTGATGGGGAGTTGGCCGGCACTGTGGTTGATCTGTGGGTGGACCGCATGGAAATGATGTTCCGCTACCTGGAGGTCCAGACCCAGGGCGGCCGCCGGGTGCTTGTGCCCATCATGTTTGCCCGTATCCAGCGCAAGGCGGTGCAGGTGCATGCTCTGTTTGCCCATCAGTTTGAGGGCGTGCCTAGCACCCGTCATCCCGAGCAGATCACCATGCTCGAGGAAGAGAAGATTCCCGCCTACTTCGGCGCCGGCCTGCTCTACGCATCGCCCGAGCGTCAGGAGCCGCTGTTTTGAGCCAGCAGCACGAACACGAGTTCGAGGCAGCCCCAGGCCTGCCCGAAGCGCTGCCGGCAGGTGAGAAGATCCTCTGGCAGGGCGCCCCGGACTGGCGCCAACTGGCCCTGCACGCCTTTCATGTGCGCAAGCTGGCGATCTACTTTGTGCTCATGATCGCTCTGCAAGGGCTGGTCATACGGCATCAAGCGGCCGATCTCATCCTGGCTTCACTCATGACCAGCGCCATGCTGGCGCTGACGGCAGTCGGCATGCTGACCGCCATTGCCTGGTTTGCCTGCCACACCTGCCTCTACACCCTAACCAACAAGCGGCTGGTGATGCGGGTGGGCATTGTGCTGACCATGACCTTCAATTTGCCCTTGATCCGGCTTGCGGGGGCGGCCCTCAAGCCCAGAGGGCGCGGCTGTGGCGATATCGCCCTGCGCATCAAAGAGCCAGACCGGATTGCCTATCTTCACCTGTGGCCGCATGCCCGTGCCTGGCATCTGAAGAACCCAGAGCCCAGCCTGCGCTGTGTTGCTGATGCCGCTGCAGTGGCGGGCAAGATCGCCCAGGCCTGGCGCGCAGCCAACCCGGGTGAAGCTGCGCTGTTGGGCCCACAGGGCGAGGCCCCGCCCAAATCGGTGCAGGGCCTGTCCCAGCCGATTACCGCTTGAGCTGCACCGCCATGAGCATCGTCAAGCCCATGCCCACCGTTCGCAGCAGGCCCTGGCCTCTGTGGCTGGGCTTGGCTTTGGTGGTGCTGATCATGGCGGCGGTGGCCTGGCAGCGTCAGCAGCCTGTGCAGCAGGAGCCCCTGGGTGATCTCAAGTGGCAGCGCCTGCTGCGCTTTGAAGACCGGCCCGGTGGCGATATCGGTGTCATCGACGCTGCCACTCAAAAAGAGGTGGCGCTGCTACAGGGCGAACATGGCTTTGCCCGTGGCGCGCTGCGCACCCTCGCTCGCGAGCGGCTGCGTCGCAACCTCGGCCCCCAAACCCCTTTTGAGCTGTCGGCCTATGTGGACGGCAAGCTCGTGCTGCGCGACCCGGCTACCGGTGAGCGCATCCATCTCGAATCTTTCGGCGCGGGCAATGCGGCGGTGTTTGCCCAGCTGCACCGCGTCGGACTGCCGCCCTCGTCCTCGCATCAAGGAGTCAAACCATGAATGCCGCCATTGCCAACGACCGCAACACCGACCATGTTGACCTGCTGATGAGTCGGGTCGAGAGCTCGGCCGATGCCACCGCTCGTGCCCTGGTCAATACCGTGCTCTCGCCCCGCTTCTACACCACCGACTTTGCCGCCTTTGACCGCCTCGATATCGAGCCGGTCCGCGCCGAATGGGACGTGATGATGGCCGAATACGAAGGCGACAACAACCACGACCACTTTCAGCGCGACGCGCAGTTTGCCGAAGAGGTCAAGCAGCTGATGCCGCAGCTCAGCCCCGAGCTGCGCCAGGAGTTCATCGACTTCCTGATCTCCTCGCTGACCTCCGAATTTTCTGGCTGCATTCTCTATAACGAGATTCGCAAGAACATCAAGAATCCGGACATCCGACAGCTGATGACCTATATGGCCCGCGACGAGTCTCGCCATGCCGGCTTCATCAACCAGTCGCTCAAGGACTTCAACCTGGGCATAGACCTGGGCGGACTCAAGCGAAGCAAGAGCTACACCTTCTTCAAGCCCAAGTACATCTTTTACGCGACCTATCTGTCGGAGAAGATCGGTTACGCCCGCTACATCACCATCTTCCGCCAGCTCGAAAAGCATCCCGACAAGCGCTTTCACCCCATCTTCCGCTGGTTCGAGCGCTGGTGCAACGACGAGTTCAGGCATGGCGAGTCGTTCGCCCTGATCATGCGCGCCGACCCCAAGCTGCTCAGCGGCGTCAACCGCCTGTGGATCCGGTTTTTCCTGCTGGCGGTCTATGCCACCATGTATGTGCGTGACCACAGCCGCCCGCTCTTGCATGAGGCCATGGGTCTGCATTCGACCGAATACGACTACGAGGTGTTTCGCATCACCTCGCAGATTTGCCGTCAGGTTTTTCCGGTGGAGCTCGACATTGATCACCCGAGCTTTCGGCGCGGCATGGACAAGCTGCTGCAGATTTCCCTGGCCCATCAGCGTGCCAAGGTGCGGGGCGGTCCGGTCGGCCTGCTGCTGCAGGGCGTGCATGCGCTGCGGGCGGTCTGGACCTTCGGCACGCTATTCCTGCTGCCGGTTAAGTCCAACGAGTTGCCGCAGCAGACCCGGATGGCCCCGGTCTGGTGAGTCGGGCATGAGCTGCGCGCACCGTCCTCTTGTGAAGCAAAGGCCTGCCCATGCCTGAATTCATGGAGTCCATCGCTGCGGCCTGTGGCTTTGCTCTGCTCAGCTGGTGGCTGGGCACCGGTGCGATCTTGTGGTTGGTGCGGCTCAAGGCCTCGAGCTTTCGCTGGAGCCTGCTGCTGGCCTCGGCGGCCTTGATCCTGGGCCTGATCGGCGCGGCCTACAGCATGCGAAGCACCGGTGCGGCCTCTGCCTATCTGGCCTTTGCCAGCGTG